>NZ_JBZYWI010000138.1:0-8016 GCF_058932755.1 Quadrisphaera sp. DVD1 | reverse complement strand
CCGCCACGGCGTCCGCGACGGTGCGGACTCCGGTGCGCCGTCCCCGGCCGGCCACCGCGCGCCCGACCACCAGGCCCACCGGTCCCGACCAGCCCGCCACCGACCAGCCCGCCACCGGCCAGCCCGCCACCGACGAGGGGAGCCCGTCATGAGCCAGACCACCGCGAGCCTCCCGCCCGCGCCGCAGCCGTCCGCCGAGCTGCCCTCCACCGGTGACGAGGCCGTCGACGCCGCGATGGACCAGCTCCGCGCCCTGCTGGACGCGCCCGCGGACGAGGCGGGCCAGCACGACGCGCAGGTCCTGGCCGCCGTCCACGACGCCCTGCAGCGCCGCCTCAGCGTCACCGCGGGGTGAGCGTGGCCCAGCGCCGCCAGCGCCTGGACGCCGAGCTGGTGCGGCGGGGGCTGGCCCGCTCCCGGCAGCACGCCGGCGAGCTCGTCGGCTCCGGCCGCGTCACCGTGGCCGGCACCGCCGCGACCAAGCCCGCCACCCAGGTGGAGCTGAGCGCGGCGATCGTCGTGCGCCCCGACGCCACCGACCCCGAGTACGCCAGCCGAGGGGCCCACAAGCTCCGCGGCGCCCTGGACGCCTTCCCCGAGATCGACGTCACCGGCCGCCGGTGCCTCGACGCGGGGGCCTCCACCGGCGGGTTCACCGACGTGCTCCTGCGCGCCGGAGCGGCGTCGGTGGTCGCGGTCGACGTCGGGTACGGCCAGCTCGTGTGGTCCCTGCAGCAGGACGAGCGGGTGACGGTGATGGACCGCACGAACGTGCGCGAGCTCACCCCCGAGCAGGTCGCGCCGGCTCCCACCGTGGTGGTGTCCGACCTGTCGTTCATCTCCCTGGCGCTCGTGCTGCCCGCGCTGGCGCGCTGCGCCGCTCCCGACGCCGACCTGCTGCTCATGGTCAAGCCGCAGTTCGAGGTGGGGCGCGAGCGGCTGGGCTCCGGCGGCGTGGTGCGCGACCCGGCGCTGCGCGCCGAGGCGGTGCGCTCCGTGGCCGCCTCCGCGGCGGCCGTCGGCCTGCGCTGCCACGGCGTCACCGCCAGCCCCCTGCCCGGGCCCAGCGGCAACGTCGAGTACTTCCTGTGGCTGCGCCCCGGCCCGCCCCGCGACGAGGCCGAGGTCGCCGCGCTGGTCGACGCCGCCGTGGCCGCCGGCCCGACCGGCGCCGGGAGCGGGGCGTGAGCCGGCGGGTGCTCGTGCTGGCCCACACCGGACGGCCGGCGGTGGTGGCGACCGCGCAGGAGGTGGTGCGGCTGCTCGCCGCCGCGGGCCTGCACCCCGTGCTCCTGGCGGACGAGGCCACCGACCTGCCCGGCTGCACGGCCGTGGAGCGGGTGGAGCCCGGCGCGGTGGAGGGCCTCGAGCTCGTGCTCGTCCTGGGCGGCGACGGCACCGTCCTGCGCGGCGCCGAGCTCGTGCACGGCACGGACGTGCCGCTGCTCGGCGTCGACCTCGGGCACGTCGGGTTCCTCGCCGAGACCGAGCCGGAGGACCTGGAGCAGACGGTGCGGCACGTCGCCGAGCGCACCTACGCGGTCGAGGAGCGGCTCACGCTGGCCGTGGAGGTGCACCACGGCGGCGTCGTGACGGCCCGCTCCTGGGCGCTCAACGACGTCAGCGTGGAGAAGGGGAACCGCGAGCAGGTGCTGGAGGTCGTCACCGAGGTCGACGGCCGGCCGGTGTCCACCTTTGGCGGCGACGGCGTCGTGATGTCCACGCCGACCGGCTCCACCGCCTACGCCTTCTCCGCCGGGGGACCGGTGGTGTGGCCCGGGGTCGCCGCCCTGGTCATGGTGCCGATCGCCGCGCACACGCTCTTCGCCCGTCCGCTCGTCGTCTCCCCGGAGGCGGTGCTCGCCGTGGAGGTGCTCGAGCGCAACCGCACCCCCGCGGTGCTGTGGTGCGACGGGCGCCGGTCCATCGCCGTCCCGCCCGGCGCCCGCGTCGAGGTGCGCCGCGGCGCGCACCCCGTGCGCCTGGCCCGGTGCGCGCCGGGACCCTTCACCGACCGCCTCGTGGCCAAGTTCGGCCTCGCGGTGGGCGGCTGGCGGGGGCCCGACGAGACCCACCAGGAGATGCGCGGCGCCCCCGGCGCCACCCGACCGGTCGCAGGAGGCTGACGTGCTCGAAGAGGTCCGCATCCGCTCCCTGGGCGTCATCACCGACGCCACGCTGGAGCTCGGCCCCGGCCTGACCGTGATCACCGGCGAGACCGGCGCCGGCAAGACGATGGTCATCACCGGCCTCGGGCTGCTGCTGGGCGCCCGCTCCGACCCCGGGTCCGTGCGCACCGGGGCCGACAGCGCCCTGGTCGAGGGCCGGTTCGCCGTGGCCGAGGACGGCCGGGTGGCCGCCCGGGCCGCCGAGGCGGGCGCCGACCTCGACGAGGGGGCGCTGCTCGTCGCCCGCAGCGTCTCGGCCACCGGCCGGGGCCGGGCGCACGTCGGCGGGCGCGCGGCGCCGGTCTCGCTGCTGTCCGAGCTCGCGGACGACCTCGTGGCCGTGCACGGCCAGTCCGAGCAGGTGATGCTGCGCTCGCCGGCCCGCCAGCGCCAGGCCCTCGACCGCTACGCCGGGGACGCGGTGGCGGTGCCCGCCGCGGCCTACGCGTCCTGCTGGCGGCGCTGGCAGCAGGTCGAGCGCGACCTGGCCGAGATCGTCCGGGCCGCCCGGGAGCGGGCGGCCGAGGCGGAGCTCCTGCGCGCCGGCCTCGAGGAGGTCGAGCGCCTCGAGCCGCAGCCGGGGGAGGACCGCGCGCTGGCCGCCGAGGCCGACCGCCTCGACCACGCCGAGGAGCTGCGCGCCGCGGCCTCCCTGGCGCACGCGGCCCTGACCGGTGAGCCGGCGGGCGCCGACGAGGGGGCCGACGCGGCGTCCCTGCTCGACGCGGGCCGGCGCTCGCTGGAGGCGGTGCGCGAGCACGACCCCGCCCTCGCGGGGCTCGCCGACCGGCTGGCCGAGATCGGCTACCTCGTCGCCGACGTCGGTGCCGACCTGGCCGCGTACGCCGAGTCGGTGGACGTCGACCCGCTGCGGCTCGCGGCCGTGCAGGAGCGGCGCGCGGAGCTCACGGCGCTGGCCCGCACCCGGGGGGGCGACGTCGACGCCGTCCTGGAGTGGGCGCGCACCGCCGCACCGCGCCTGCTCGAGCTCGAGGGCGACGACGAGCGCGTGGAGGCCCTCGGTGCCGAGCGCGAGGAGCTGCGCGCCCGGCTGCTCGACCTGGCCGGGGAGCTCACGGCCGCCCGCACCCGCGCCGCAGCCGACCTGGGGGCGGCGGCGACGGCCGAGCTGCCCGGCCTGGCCATGCCGCACGCCGTGCTCACCGTGCAGGTCGAGCGCACCGGCGACGCCGTGGAGGACCTCGGACCGCACGGCGCCGACGAGGTGACCCTGCTGCTCCAGCCCTCCTCCGGCACCGCCCCCCGCCCGCTGTCCCGCGGCGCCTCCGGCGGCGAGCTGTCCCGCGTGATGCTCGCCCTCGAGCTGGTCCTCGCCGGGACCGACCCCGTCCCGACGTTCGTCTTCGACGAGGTCGACGCCGGCGTCGGCGGGCGCGCCGCGGTCGGCATCGGACGCCGCCTGGCCCGCCTGGCCCGCGAGCGCCAGGTGCTCGTCGTCACGCACCTGCCACAGGTGGCGGCGTTCGCCGACGCCCACCTCAAGGTCGCCAAGGCCAGCGACGGGCAGGTGACGGTCAGCGGCGTCCGGGCGCTGTCGGCGCAGGAGCGGGTGGCCGAGCTGGCCCGGATGCTCGCCGGCCAGGAGGACTCCGGCTCGGCCCGGGCGCACGCGGAGGAGCTGCTGGAGGCCGCGCGCGCCGAGGCCGCCACCCCGGAGCCGCCGGCGCGCTGAGCGCCGAGCACCCCCGCGGCACTGCTACCGTGGCAGTCCGTGGCGACGCGGGCATCAGCACAGAAGCGAGGGTCCTCGACGACCCGGCACATCTTCGTCACCGGCGGGGTGGCGTCCTCCCTGGGCAAGGGCCTGACGGCCTCCAGCCTCGGGCACCTCCTGCGCGGGCGCGGGCTGAGGGTCTCGATGCAGAAGCTCGACCCCTACCTGAACGTCGACCCGGGCACGATGAACCCGTTCCAGCACGGCGAGGTCTTCGTCACCGACGACGGGGCCGAGACCGACCTGGACATCGGGCACTACGAGCGGTTCCTCGGCGTCGACCTCGACGCCGCCGCCAACGTGACCACCGGGCAGATCTACTCCGCGGTGATCGCCAAGGAGCGGCGCGGGGAGTACCTCGGCGACACCGTCCAGGTCATCCCGCACATCACCGACGAGATCAAGGCGCGCATGCGCGCCCAGGCCGTGCCCGGGCCGGACGGCGTCCCGGACGTCATCATCACCGAGGTCGGCGGCACGGTCGGCGACATCGAGTCGCTGCCGTTCCTCGAGGCCGCGCGGCAGGTGCGCCAGGAGGTCGGGCGCGACAACGTCTTCTTCGTCCACGTGTCCCTGGTGCCCTACCTCGGCCCCAGCGGGGAGCTGAAGACCAAGCCCACCCAGCACTCGGTGGCCTCCCTGCGCAGCATCGGCATTCAGCCCGACGCGATCGTCCTGCGCTCGGACCGCGCCGTCCCCGACTCCACCAAGCGCAAGATCGCGCTGATGTGCGACGTCGACGAGGAGGCCGTCGTCAACTGCGTCGACGCGGCGTCCATCTACGACATCCCCAAGGTGCTGCACAGCGAGGGCCTCGACGCCTACGTCATCCGCAGCCTCGACCTCCCCTTCCGCGACGTGGACTGGAAGGGCTGGGACGAGCTGCTGCGCCGCGTGCACCGGCCGCTGCACACCGTGAAGGTGGCGCTGGTCGGCAAGTACATCGACCTGCCCGACGCCTACCTGTCGGTCACCGAGGCGCTGCGCGCCGGCGGGATCGCCAACGACGCGCGGATCGAGCTGCACTGGGTGGCCTCGGACACCTGCGACACCCCCGAGGGCGCCCGCCACCAGCTGTCCGGGGTCGACGCCGTCTGCGTGCCGGGGGGCTTCGGCGTGCGCGGCATCGAGGGCAAGCTCGGCGCGCTGCGCTGGGCCCGCGAGAACCAGGTGCCCACCCTGGGCCTGTGCCTGGGCCTGCAGTGCATGGTGATCGAGTACTCGCGCACCGTGCTCGGGCTCGAGGCCGCGAGCTCGACGGAGTTCGACCCCGAGGCCGCCGACCCGGTGATCGCCACCATGGCCGAGCAGGAGCACATCGTCTCCGGCGCCGGTGACCTCGGCGGCACGATGCGCCTGGGGCTGTACCCGGCCGTGCTCACCGAGGGGTCGGTGGTGGCGGGGGCCTACGGCGCCGAGCGCATCGAGGAGCGCCACCGCCACCGCTACGAGGTGAACAACGCCTACCGCGACCGCCTCGAGGCGGCCGGCCTGGTCTTCTCCGGGGTCTCGCCCGACCGCGCGCTGGTGGAGTTCGTCGAGCTGCCGCGCGACGTGCACCCGTACTACGTGGGCACCCAGGCCCACCCGGAGTTCCGCTCCCGGCCCGACCGCGCCCACCCGCTGTTCGCGGGCCTGATCGGTGCGGCGGTGGCGCGCCAGGCCGCCGGCCGCCTCCTCGAGGTCCCTGCGTGACCTCCGGTCCTTCCGCGTCGTCCGGTCCTTCCGCGTCGTCCGGTCCCCTCGACCGGCTCGCGCCGGCGCCCGTGATGGCGTCGGAGACCGTCTTCACCGGACGGGTCTGGGACGTCGTGCGCGACACGGTCGACCTGGGCGCGGCGGGCGTGGGCGCGGGGGAGGTGGTGCGCGAGTACCAGCGCCACCCCGGCGCGGTCGGCGTCCTGGCCCTGGACGAGCAGGGGCGGGTGCTGCTGCTGAGCCAGTACCGCCACCCCGTGCGCCACGTGCTGTGGGAGCTGCCCGCGGGCCTGCTCGACGTCGACGGCGAGGACCCCGCGGCCGCCGCCGCGCGCGAGCTGGCCGAGGAGGCCGACCTGCGGGCGGGCACCTGGCACGTGCTGCTCGACTGGTTCAACAGCCCCGGCGGCTCCGACGAGGCGTTCCGGCTCTTCCTGGCCCGGGACCTGTCGCCGGTGCCCGAGGCCGAGCGGCACGTGCGCGCGGAGGAGGAGGCCGGGATGGTCGCGACCTGGCTCCCGCTGGAGGAGGCCCGCGACGCCGTCCTGGCCGGGGCCCTGCACAACCCCAGCGCGGTCACCGGCGTGCTCGCCGCGTGGGCGGCCCGGGAGGGCGGCTGGTCCGCCCTGCGCCCCGCCGACGCGCCGTGGCCCTCCCACCGGGCCTACCGTTGACCTCGTGTTCACCAAGAAGCGCGCCTCCGAGGACCCCGCCGGCTCTGCTGCCCCCGCCGAGGACGACGGCCGGCTGAGCCGCGCCGCCTCCGACCTCGTCCGCCGCCTGGTCGACCTGGGGATCGACGGCGCGGGTCCGCTGCCCCCCGCCGCGCAGGCGGCCGAGGCGGCGCGGCGGGGCAGCGCCGGCACCGAGGACGCCATCGACTCCCTCGTCTCCTCGGCCACCCGCTCCGCGGCGGTCGGCGGCTTCGTCACCGGCCTCGGCGGCTTCGTGACGCTCCCGGTGGCCCTGCCGGCCAACCTGCTCGGCTTCTACGTCATCGCCACCCGCACCGTGGCCGGCACCGCCGCCCTGCGCGGCTACGACCTGTCCAGCCCCGAGGTGCGCACCGCGGTGCTCCTCAGCCTCACCGGCACGGACGCCCAGACCCTGCTGAGCCGCTTCGGCGTGGGCGGCACCGGTGGGCTGGTCGCCCGCCTCGCGCGCGGCCAGCTGTCCGGGCCGGGCCTCATGGTGCTCAACAAGGCGGTGGGCTTCCAGCTCGTCTCCCGCTTCGGCCGCTCGGCCCTGGCCCGCCTGGGCCGGGGCGTGCCGTTCGCCGGCGGGGTCATCGGCGGCGCGTCGGACGCCGTCGTGCTGCGCCGGATCGCCCGCACGGCGCGCGAGGCGTTCCCCCCGAAGGAGGCCGGGGTCTCGGCGGTGGGCTCGTGAGCCCGCGTCCCGGCCGGCGCGGCGCCTTCGGGGCGCTGTGGACCGCGGTGCGTCGTGGCCGGCGCCCCGGGGCGCCCGGCACCGCCACCCTCGTGCGCGCGATCCCGCGGATGGTCGCGGCGGCCCTCTCGGGCCGGTACACCGGCCTGAGCCGCTCGCGCTTGGGGATGATGGGGCTCGCCGCGGTCTACATCGCCTCGCCGGTCGACCTGGTGCCCGAGGGCCTCCTCCTCGTGGTCGGGCTGGCCGACGACGCCGCCGTGCTCGCGTGGCTCTCCGGCGCCCTGCTGTCCGAGACCGAGGCCTTCCTCGCCTGGGAGCGCACCGGCGCCACGGGCGAGCCCGGTCCCGCGCGCGGGACCGGCGCGGGGACCGGTCGCGGGCCCGACGGCGGCCCGGACGTCGTCCCCGGCGAGGTCATCCGCTGACGGCGGGGCGGCGGGCCGCTCCTGCCGCCCACAGGCAGCGCTGCTGACCCGCCGTCCACAGGGGCGCCGGCGCTCCTGACGGCGCCGCCCCCGCACGACGAGCCTCGGGGCATGACCTCGTCCCCGACCCAGCCGCCCGACGTCCTGCGCGTGGGCGACCCGCGCGAGCTGGTCGTCCTCGCGGCGCACACCCTCGGCTTCCGGCCCACCGAGAGCCTCGTCGCGATCAGCCTGCGCGAGCGCGGGCGCACCGGGGTGGTGGCCCGGGTCGACCTCGCGTCCGTCGCGGACCCCGGGCTCCTCGCGGCCCTGGCCGACCACCTCCTCGCGGACGGCGCCCGCGCCGCGGTCGTGCTCGTCCACAGCGAGGACGCCGGCCGCGCCGAGGACGACGGCCCCCCGCACCGGGCCGCGGTCGAGCGCCTCGCCGGCGAGCTGCGGCGGCGGGCGGTCGAGCCCGTGCAGGCCTTCCTCGTCGGCGGGGGCGTGCTGCGCTGCTACACCTGCCAGGGCGGCTGCTGCCCGGCCGAGGGGATCCCGCTGGAGGAGGCGGGGACCCAGGTGGCCGCCCGGCTGGTGGCCACCGGCAGCGCCGTCA
>NZ_JBZYWI010000137.1:0-8050 GCF_058932755.1 Quadrisphaera sp. DVD1 | reverse complement strand
TGGACGGGGGTGCCCAGCTCGGCGGCCAGCTCGGCGCCCACGCGGGCGACGAGCCGGGTGCCCTCCCCGGTGTGCTGCTCGGTGAGCACCTCGCCGGTGGTGTGGGCGCGGCTGACCAGGTCGCCGCGCGAGTACGGAACGACGACGTCGACGAGCACGTCGGGCCGGGGCAGCACCTCGGCGATCCGCTCGCGCAGCGCCTCGATGCCCGCGCCGGTGCGCGCGGAGACCACCACGGCGCCGGGCTCGCGCCGCTGCAGGCGGGCGATGACGTCGGGGTCGGCCGCGTCGGCCTTGTTGAGGACGACGAGCTCGAGCGGCCGGTGCCCGGAGGCGTCGGTCCCGATGTCGGCGAGCACCGTGCGCACCGCCGTGATCTGCCCCTCGGGGTCGGGGTGGGAGGCGTCGACCACGTGCAGCACCAGGTCGGCCTCGCCGACCTCCTCCAGCGTGGAGCGGAAGGCCTCCACGAGCTGGGTGGGCAGGCTGCGCACGAAGCCGACCGTGTCGGCCAGGGTGTAGAGGCGGCCGTCGGGGGTCTCGGCGCGGCGCACCGTCGGGTCGAGGGTCGCGAAGAGCGCGTCCTCGACGAGCACCCCCGCGCCGGTCAGCCGGTTGAGCAGGCTGGACTTGCCGGCGTTGGTGTACCCGGCGATCGCCACGCCCGGCACGCCGGTGCGACGGCGCCCGGAGCGCTTGGTCTCGCGGGCGGGCGCCATGCCCTTGATCTCGCGGCGCAGCTTGGCCATCCGGGTGCGGATGCGGCGGCGGTCCAGCTCGATCTTCGTCTCACCGGGACCGCGGGAGCCGATGCCCTCACCGCCTGCGACACGACCACCGGCCTGGCGGGACATCGACTCGCCCCAGCCGCGCAGGCGCGGCAGCAGGTACTCCAGCTGCGCCAGCTCGACCTGGGCCTTGCCCTCCCGGCTCTTCGCGTGCTGGGCGAAGATGTCGAGGATCAGGGCCGTCCGGTCGATGACCTTGACCTTGACGATGTCCTCCAGGCCGCGGCGCTGGGACGGCGACAGCTCGCCGTCCGCGATCACCGTGTCGGCCCCGGTCGCGGCCACGACGTCCTTGAGCTCGACGGCCTTGCCGCTGCCCAGCCAGGTGGCCGGGTCGGGGTTGGGACGGCGCTGCAGGACGCCGTCCAGCACCTCCGAGCCCGCGGTCTCGGCCAGCGCGGCCAGCTCCCGCAGGGAGTTCTCGGCGTCCTCGGCGGTGCCGGAGTCCGAGGACCAGACGCCGGCGAGCACGACCCGCTCCAGGCGCAGCTGGCGGTACTCGACCTCGGTGACGTCGGTGAGCTCGGTGGACAGGCCACCGACGCGGCGCAGGGCCTGGCGGTCGGCGAGGTCGTACTGGTCGCCGTCGAAGTCGCGGCTGTCGTCGACGCCGTCGTACTGGCCGTCGGCGCCGTCGAGGGGGGAGATCGTCGTGGTGGTGCGCGTGCCGTCGACGACGTCGTCGTGGCGGGCGAGGATCCGGGTGACGGCGTCCTCGCGCGGTGCGGTGGTCATGGGCCTCCTGAGCCGTGGTCCCCGGGCGGGACCGAGTCTTCCAGTCCAACGCCCGCGGGCGCGAGCGCATTTCCCCCGGGCGCGCCCGGTCGGCGCAGCGCGGCAGCGGGTCTGCAGCGGGTCGGCTAGCGTCGCGCCGGTGCCCGAGGACCACTACTTCAGCGCCTCCCCCGCGGGCCCGGACGCCCGGCGTCCGCTGCGCGTGCGGCTGGACGGCGAGGCCCTGGAGCTGGCCAGCGCGCCGGGGGTCTTCAGCGGCGAGCGCCTCGACCCGGGCACGGCCGTGCTGCTGGACGTCGTCCCCGGCCCCCCGGCGCAGGGCGACCTCCTCGACCTCGGCTGCGGCTGGGGGCCGCTCGCGCTGACGATGGCCCGGCGCTCGCCGCAGGCGCGCGTCTGGGCGGTGGACGTCAACACCCGCGCGCTCGCCGTCACCGCCGACAACGCGGCGCGGCTCGGGCTGGCGGGCGTGCGCACCGCGCTGCCCGACGACGTGCCCGAGGAGGTGCGGTTCGCGGCGCTGTGGTCCAACCCGCCGATCCGGGTCGGCAAGGCCGCGCTGCACGCGCTGCTGGAGCGGTGGCTGCCGCGGCTGGCGCCGGAGGGCACCGCGCACCTGGTGGTGCAGCGCAACCTCGGCTCGGACTCCCTGCAGCGGTGGCTGGCGGAGCAGCCGTGGGCCGGGAGGTTCGTGGTGGAGCGCGCGCACAGCGCGCGCGGCTACCGGGTGCTGCGGCTCAGGCCGAGCGGCGCGCCCGACGGCGGCGCTGGATCTCCAGGTGGTGCAGGAGCAGCTCCCGGCGCCTGAGCCGGTCGTCGCGCAGCGTGACCTCGGTGGCGCCCTCGCCGGCCCCGGCGAGGTGCGGGCGCAGGACGGTCAGGGTCGCCATCCCGGCGTGCGCGCCGGTGTGCACCGCGGTGCTGTGCCCCGTGCTGGTGCGGTTCGCCGGCGCAACCTGGACGCCGGTCAACGTGTCGCTCATGTGCTGCCCCCTCAGACGAGCACCACTGTGCGCCTACAGCACGCGACCGGCAACCACTTTGCGTGAACAAGTCGGCGCGATCTGGACTTGCGCCCCAGGAGTTCACTCCTGTCACATCACGATCCCATCACGGCGCGGCGTGTCGCGCGCCTCCCGCGCGTCGCCTCAGCGGTGGGCCGCGGCGGCCGCCAGCCACGCGGCGTCCACGTGCCCCGAGGCGGCGAGGACGGCGGGGCCGGCCAGCTCCACCCGCTGCCCCGGCAGCGCGCGCACCGCGAGGGTGCCGCCGGGCACCTCGACCAGCCAGCGGTCCGGCGCGCCGGCACCGGCCCAGGTGCGGACGGCGAGGGCCGCCGCGCAGGCGCCCGTGCCGCAGGAGCGGGTCTCCCCGACGCCGCGCTCGTGCACGCGCATCCGCACCCGGCCCACCGGCTCCCCGTGGCCCGGCAGGCCCCCGAGGTCACCGGCCTCCTCGGCGTCGACCGGGAGCACGAGCTCGACGTTGCTGCCCTGCACCGGCAGGGGGTCGACCGCCGGGGGCTCGGAGAGGTCCGCGTCCTCGAGCTCGGCCGCGCTGGACAGGGCCACCACCGTGTGGGGGTTGCCGAGGTCGACCGAGAGGGCCGGGCGCGGAACGCCGTCCAGCCCGCGCACCGCGACCCGGGCGTCGGCGCCGGAGGCCGCGGCGGCGTCGGGGGCGCTGAGCCGCCAGGGGCCCATGTCCGTGGCCAGCCACGCCTGCCCGCCCGGGCCGGTGGCGCGGCGCACGCGCTTGACGCCGGCGCGGGTGCCCACGGCGAGCCCCTCGGCGGAGTCCAGCAGCCGCGGGTCGACCAGGCCGGCGGCGAGCAGCTGCGCCACGAGCACGCGCACGCCGTTGCCGCACATCTCCGACAGCGAGCCGTCGGCGTTGCGGTAGTCCATGAACCACTCCGCGGCGCCGTCCTCCGCGAGCGCGGCCGCGCCGTCGGGCAGGGCCGCCGAGCGCACCACCCGGATCAGCCCGTCGGCGCCGACGCCCGTGCGGCGGTCGCAGAGGCGGGCGACGAGCACGGGGTCGAGGTCGAGGGCTCCGTCGGCGTCCGGCACGAGCACGAAGTCGTTCTCGGTGCCGTGGCCCTTGACGAAGGGGAGGCCGGTGATCGTCACCGCCCCAGGGTAGGACCGACCGCGGCCAGCGCCGCCGCCCGCAGCTCGGCGGCGCTCAGCCGGTCGGCGTCCAGCCAGGTCACCCGCGGGTCGCGGCCGAACCACGACAGCTGGCGCCGGGCGTAGCGGCGGGTGGCGTGCACGGTGGCCTCGGCCGCCTCCGCGAGGGTCGTGCGCCCGTCGAGGGCGTCGAGCACCTGCGCGTACCCCAGGGCCCGCCGGGCGGTGCTGCCCTCGCGCAGGCCGCGCTCGACCAGCGCCTCGACCTCGGCGACCAGCCCGGCGTCGAGCATGCGCTGCACCCGCAGGCCGATGCGCTCGCGCAGCACCTCGCGCTCGGCGCGCAGCCCCACCTGCACGGCCGGGACGGCGTAGCGCCCGGCCTCGGGCATGCTCGCGCTGAACGGGCGGCCGGTGAGCTCGTGGACCTCCAGCGCGCGCACCACCCGGCGCGTGTTGCTCGCGAGGATCGCCGCCGCCGCGGCGGGGTCGACGGCCGCGAGGCGGGCGTGCAGGGCGCCGGCGCCGGTCGCCTCCAGCTCCGCCTCCAGGCGGGCCCGCACGGCGGCGTCGGTCGCCGGGAACTCCAGGGCGTCGAGGGCGGCGCGCACGTACAGCCCCGAGCCGCCCACGAGCACGGGCACGCGACCACGGGAGGCGACCTCCGCGAACGCCGCGCGGGCGGCGCGCTGGTAGGCGGCGACACGGGCCTCCTCCGTGACGTCCAGGACGTCGAGGAGGTGGTGCGGGACGCCGTCGCGCTCCTCCAGCGAGAGCTTCGCGGTGCCGACGTCCATGCCCCGGTAGAGCTGCGAGGCGTCGGCGTTGACGACCTCGCCGTCGAGCGCGCGCGCCAGGGCCACGCCGAGGTCGGACTTGCCGGTCGCCGTCGGCCCCACCACGGCCACGACGACGGTCGAGCCCCCAGCCTCCTCCAGCACCCGAGGCACCCTAGCCAGCCCTCCGTCCTCCCCCCTCCCGCACTTCTCCGGAGGAGTGCGGTCCGAAGCGCGCCAGGAACCGCACTCCTCCGGAGAAGTGCGGTCAGGGGCGCGCCGGGAACCGCACTCCTCCGGAGGAGTGCGGTCGAGGGGCGGGCGCAGGGCGGACGCCGGCCCGAGGACCATGGACGCCGCCCCAGCGCGCACCACCTCGAGGAGACCCATGTCCCACCACGGCCGGCACGAGGCCGACTCCCCCACCGACTCCCCCGCCGACTCCCCCGCCGACCTCCCCGCCGACGTCCCCGCCGCCGCGGCGGGCGGCCGCGGCCGGGCGGTCCTCATCGGCGTCGTCGCGGTGGCGGTGCTCGGGATCCAGCTGGCGTTCACGGCGTCCTACGCCGGAGCCCTGCACGCCGCGGAGCCGCGGGACCTGCCGGTGGCCGCCGTCGTGCCCGCGGCCCAGCGCGACCAGCTGGCCGGCGCGCTGGCCGGGGCCGGTGCCCCGGTCGTGCTGCAGGACGCCTCCAGCGCCGCGGCGGCGGAGCAGCAGGTGCGCGACGGCGACGTGGACGGCGCCTTCGTCGTCGGCGCCGACGGGCCGCACCTGCTCGTGGCCTCCGCCGGCGGGCCCGCCACGGTCACGGCCCTGGAGGCGGTCTTCGAGCCGGTGGCGCAGTCCTCGGGGGCGACCCTGGCGGTCGACGACCTCGTCCCGCTGCCCGCCGGCGACTCCCGCGGCCTGGTCTCCTTCTACCTGCTCGTCGGGTGGGTGGTCGGGGGCTACCTGCTCTCGGCGGTCCTCGGCGTCTCGGCGGGCATGACACCGACCGCGCTGCGCTCCGGGCTCGGGCGCCTGGGGCTGCTCGCCGGGTACGCCGTCGCCTCCGGCGTGCTCGGCACGGCCGTGGTGGACGCCGGGTACGGCTACCTCGTCGGGTCGCCGGTGGCCACGGCGGCGCTCGGCGCGCTCGTGGTCCTCGCGGTCGGGGCGGCGTCCATGGCCCTGCAGGCGATGTTCGGGATCATCGGCACCGCCCTGGTGCTGCTGCTCTTCGTCGTGGCGGGCAACCCCTCCGCCGGCGGGCCGTGGCCGGCCGACCTGCTGGCCAGCCCCTGGCGCGAGGTGGGCCCGTGGCTGCCCAACGGGGCGGGGCTGGCGGCGCTGCGCGACGCCGTCTACTTCACCGGCTCCCACCTCGGGGGCCCGCTGGCGGTGCTGGCCGCGTGGGCGGTCCTCGGCATCGCCGGGACCCTGCTGCTCTCGGTGCGCGGGCGGCCGCTCGCGGCGCTGCCCACCGCGCGCTGAGGTCGGGCCGGCGCCGGGTCAGGCCAGCGGCTCGAGCGGCCCGCGCGGTTCGAGCGGGCCGGCGGACTGGCGGGGCAGGGCCCGGAGCGGGCGCGGCGCTGACACCGGCGCGTGCTGGGCCAGCCAGGCGTCCACCGCCTCCGCGGGCAGCGGACGGCTGTGGTGGTAGCCCTGGCTCGTGTCGCAGCCCAGCCGGCGCAGCCTCACGAGCGTGGCCTCGTCCTCCACGCCCTCGGCGACGAGGCGCAGGCCGAGGCTGTGCGCCAGGTCCACGGTCGTGCGCACGATGGCCGTGGCCCGCGGGTCGGCGGCCACGTCGGCGGTGAAGGAGCGGTCGACCTTGAGCTCGGCCACCGGCAGGCGGCGCAGGTAGGCGAGCGAGGAGTAGCCGGTCCCGTAGTCGTCGATGCTCACGGCGACGCCGAGGTCCACCACCGCCTGGGTGACGGCGACGCTCAGCTCGGGGTCGGCCATGAGGGTCGTCTCGGTGATCTCCAGGACGAGGGCCGAGGCCGGCAGGCCGTGGCGCACGAGGGCGCCGGCGACGAGGTCGGGCAGGGCTGCGTCGCGCAGGCTGCTCGCCGAGAGGTTGACCGCCACGTGCAGGTCGCGACCGCCCGCCCGCCACCGGGCGGCCCGGCGCAGGGCGTCCTCGAGCACCTGCTCGGTGAGCGCCCCCATCAGCCCGTGCTGCTCGGCCAGGTCGAGGAACGCGTCGGGACCGAGCAGCCCGCGCTGGGGGTGCTGCCAGCGCACGAGCGCCTCCAGCCCCACCACGGCGCCGTCGGCCACCGCGACCTGCGGCTGGAAGTGCACGCGCAGCTCCCCGCGCGCCAGCCCCACGCGCAGCTGCTCGACGGTCTCCAGGCGGCCGCGGGTGTCGGCGTCGAGGGCGGCGTCGTGCACGCGCACCCCGGTGCCGGCGGTCTTCGCCGCGTACATCGCGACGTCGGCGCGGCGCAGCACCTCCTCGGGCGCGGCCCCGCCGTCGCTCGCGCTCACCCCGGCGCTGGCGGAGACGTGCACGGTCTGCCCGCCGACGTCGAACGGGGCGCCCAGCGCGGCCGCCAGCCGGTGGGCCGCCGCCTCGCCCTCCGCCGCGCCCGCACCGTCGAGCACCACCGCGAACTCGTCACCGCCCAGGCGCACGAGGAGGTCCCCGGGGCCCAGCAGCGCCCGCAGGCGGGTGCCCACCGCGACCAGGAGCTGGTCACCGGCCGCGTGGCCGAGGCCGTCGTTGACGTCCTTGAACCGGTCTAGGTCCATGAGCAGCAGCGCCGCCGGCCCGGAGCCGGAGCCGAGCCGCGCGGTCAGCGCCCGCCGGTTGCCCAGGCCGGTGAGCTCGTCGGTCAGCGCCTGTCGGCGGCTGTCCTGGAGGGACACGAGCTCGCGGAAGGCCAGGGCGATCTTGGCGCCGACCGCGGCCAGCCCCAGCAGCGCCAGGACGACCGCGGAGGTGGGCAGGCGGTGCACGTGGTCGACGTACAGGACCGCGGCGCTGACCGCGAGGAAGGCGGCCGGGGCGACGAGGACGGCGGTGGAGCCGAGCAGCGTGCGGCGCGGGAGCCGGACCGGGACCGGCCGGGCCGCCGCCCAGGCGAGCAGCGCGACCGAGCCCGTGTGGCCCCACGAGGTGAGCCCGGGAGGCACGTCGGCCCCGGCGAAGCGGGCCAGGGCGAACCCCTCCGCCGCCGTCATGACGACGAAGGAGGCGAGCAGCAGCTCCAGCCGCCGGTCGGTGCCCCACCCGCAGATCACGACCAGCGACGCGGCGAAGGCGAGCAGCACGAGGACGACGATCGGGCGCGAGAGCGCCATCGCGGCGGTCAGCTCCGAGCCTCCAGAGCGGGCGGCGAGGGGGTCGAGCAGCACCGCGCAGACCGCGGCCGCGGCGACCAGGGCCGCGCCCACGGCGTCCATCCACGCGCTGGGCAGCAGGCCGCTCACGCGCAGCCCGAGCATCGACATGAGGGCGCGGTAGTACAGCGGAGCCGCGGCGAGCCCGCCGAGGGGGGCCCACGACCAGACGGGCCCGCCGAGGCGGGCCACGAGGGCGCTGGCGGCCACCAGCGCGACGGCGGCGGCCATCGCGGTCCAGACCCGCCGCTCCGCGCCGCCGACGACGGCGCGCCGCACGACCACCGC
>NZ_JBZYWI010000136.1:0-8549 GCF_058932755.1 Quadrisphaera sp. DVD1 | reverse complement strand
TCGGTGGCCAGGACGCCGCCGGCGTCCTGGTGGGTCAGCGCCTCGACCCGCGCCCAGGCGCGGCCGAGCTCGGCCGACAGCTGCGCCGCGGGCGCGCGCGAGAGGGCGTCGTCGACGTACCAGAGCAGCTCGTGCAGGGGCCTCATCACCTGGAAGGTGGCGAAGAGCGCCTCCCGCTCCTCCGCCGGGGCGCCGCGCCACGAGGCGCCGCCGAAGGTCTCCTGGGTGACCCTCTGCCCCGCCCCGAGGCAGTCGAACGTGGTGCACCCGGAGAAGCCGCGCTCGCGGAGCACCGGGTGGATGCCGCAGCGGAAGTCCTCCTGGAGGTTCACGCACGGGTCGCCGGCGTCCTTGTCGAACGCGAACTCCGCCGACCGGCCGAAGGCGAGCGCGACGCAGCACAGGCCGACGCAGCTCGCGCAGTCCGCCCTCAGCGTCGCGCGGCGGGCCGCGGCCGCCTCGGCGTCCTGGCGGCTGCGCGAGATCCCGACGTCCACCCGCCCAGTGTCCCCTGCCCCGATGAGTCCGAGCGCCGGCCCCGGTCTGCCGTGCACCACCCCGCGGGGCCCCGGCCCCGCCGCCCGAGAGGAAGCCGGCCATGCCCGCGATCGTCCCGAACCTCTGGTTCGACACCCAGGCCGAGGAGGCCGCGCAGTTCTACACCTCCGTGTTCCCGAGCTCGCGGATCACCCGGGTGACCCACTACGGCGAGGCCGGCCCCCGTCCGGCCGGCTCGGTGATGACCGTGGAGTTCGTGCTCGACGGCCAGCCCTACCTGGCCCTGAACGGGGGCCCGGAGCCCACCTTCAGCGACGCCGTCTCGTTCGCCATCACCTGCACGACGCAGGAGGAGGTCGACTCCTACTGGGAGCAGCTCACCGACGGCGGTGAGGAGGGCCAGTGCGGCTGGCTCCGCGACCGCTTCGGGCTCGCCTGGCAGGTGGTGCCCGCCGGGCTGGACGACCTCATGACCGACCCCGACCCGCAGCGCGCGGCCCGCGCCACGCGGGCGATGTTCGGCATGAAGAAGATCGACCTGGCCGCGATGCGCGCCGCCGCGGACGGCGTCCCGGCGTCCTGAGGGCTGCGCCTCAGGCGGGGCGCAGCACCTCGGTGAGCACCTCGGCGGCGCGGGCGGCCCCGGCGTCGTCGACGTCGAGGTGGGTCACCAGGCGCACCGTGCGCGGGCCGAGCACGGAGACGGCGACGCCGCGCGCCGCTGCCGCGGCCGCCACGGCAGGCGCCCCGTCGACGGTGAGGACGACGATGTTGGTCTCCACCGCGGCGGGGTCGACGCACCCGGGCAGCGCCTGCGCGCAGGCCAGCGCCAGGGCGCGCGCGCGGGCGTGGTCGTCGGCGAGCCGCTCGACGTGGTGGTCCAGGGCGTGCAGGCCCGCCGCGGCGAGGATGCCCACCTGGCGCATGCCGCCGCCGAGGCGCTTGCGCCGCACCCGGGCCGCGGCCACCCGGTCGGCGGAGGACACGAGCACCGAGCCCACCGGGGCGCCGAGGCCCTTGGACAGGGCCACGGAGACGGTGTCGGCGCACGCCCCGAGGTCGCTCAGGGGCACGCCGGTGGCCACGGCCGCGTTCCACAGCCGCGCGCCGTCGAGGTGCACGGCGACGCCGGCCCCGGCGGTCAGCGCCCGCAGGGTGCGCAGGTGCTCCAGCGGCTGGACGGTGCCGCCGCCGAAGTTGTGGGTGTCCTCCACGGCGACCGCGGCGGTGGAGACCTGGTGCGGGCCGGCGTCCGGGGCCAGGAGCGAGGCCACCTGCTCCAGCGCCGCGGCGTCCAGGAGCCCGCGGGCCGACGTCCACGTCCGGGTCGTCACGCCGCTGACCGCGGCGTGCGCGCCCAGCTCGGCCCGCACGACGTGCGCGAGGGAGTCGCACAGCAGCTCGGCGCCGGGCTCGACGAGCAGCCCCACGCCGAGGATGTTCGCCATCGAGCCGGTGGGGGTGAACAAGCCCGCCTCGTGGCCGAGGAGCGCCGCCACGCGCTGCTCCAGCTCGACGACGGTCGGGTCCTCCCCGTAGACGTCGTCGCCCACGACGGCGGAGGCCATCGCCTCGCGCATCGCCGGCGTCGGCCGCGTCAGGGTGTCCGAGCGCAGGTCGACGACGGGGCCGGCTCCGGCCGCAGCGGCGCTCACCGGTCCTGGAGCATCTCGGCGACGAGGAAGGCCAGCTCCAGGGACTGCTGGTGGTTCAGCCGCGGGTCGCACAGCGACTCGTAGCGCGTGGACAGGTCGGCGTCCTCGATGCGGCCCGAGCCGCCGAGGATCTCGGTGACGTCGCCACCGGTGAGCTCGATGTGCAGGCCACCGGGCACGGTGCCCAGCGCCCGGTGCACCTCGAAGAAGCCGCGCACCTCGTCGATGACGTCGTCGAAGCGCCGCGTCTTGTAGCCGCTGGGCGAGGTGATCGTGTTGCCGTGCATGGGGTCGCACGTCCACACCACCTGCGCGCCGGAGGCGGTGACCTTCTCCACCAGCGCGGGCATGGCGTCGCGGATCTTCCCGGCGCCCATCCGCGTGATGAAGGTGAGCCGGCCCGGGGTGCGGTGGGGGTCGAGCTTGTCGATGAGCGCCAGGGCGTCGTCGGGGCTCGTGCGGGGACCGAGCTTGACCCCGATCGGGTTCTGCACGCGCGAGAGCAGGTCGACGTGCGCGCCGTCGAGCTGGCGGGTGCGCTCCCCGATCCACACGAAGTGGGCCGAGACGTCGTAGGGCAGACCGGTGCGGGAGTCGATCCGGGTCAGGGCGCGCTCGTAGGGCAGCAGCAGCGCCTCGTGGCTGGAGAAGAACTCCACCGTGCGCAGCGCGTCGAAGTCGGCCCCGGCGGCGGCCATGAAGCCGATCGCCCGGTCGATGTCGCGGGCCAGGGCCTCGTAGCGGGCGTTGGCGGTGCTGTGGGCGAACCCGCGGTTCCAGGTGTGCACCTGGCGCAGGTCGGCGTCGCCCCCGGTGGTGAAGGCGCGGATGAGGTTCAGCGTCGCGGCCGAGGTGTTGTAGGCCTGCACCAGCCGGCGCGGGTCGTGGGCGCGGGCCTCGGGGGTGAAGGCGAAGTCGTTGACGGCGTCGCCGCGGTAGGCCGGCAGCGTGACGCCGTCGCGGGTCTCCTCGTCGCTGCTGCGCGGCTTGGCGAACTGGCCCGCCATCCGCCCCATCTTGATCACCGGGGTGCTGGCCGCGTAGGTGAGCACCACGGCCATCTGCAGGATCGTGCGCACCCGCGCGCGGATCCCGTCGGCGGTGGCGCCGGCGAAGGTCTCCGCGCAGTCGCCGCCCTGCATGACGAACGCGCGGCCGGCGGCGGCGTCGGCCAGGCGGGTGCGCAGCAGGTCGACCTCACCAGCGAAGACGAGCGGCGGCAGGGCCCTGAGCTGGGCGCTGACCTCGGCGAGCGCGGCCGGGTCCCAGCTCGGCTGCTGCGCAGCGGGCAGGTCGAGGTGGGTGTCCAGCGACCCGGCGGGGGCCGGGACGCTGGGGGTCGAGGCGGTGGGGGCGCTCACGCCGGTCAAGGGTACGGGGTGGGCGAGCCCTCCCCGCACCCTCGACCGGCGCGGGCGTCCGGCGTCAGCCGGAGACGTGCGCGATCTCCTCCAGGCGGTGCGCCTGGACGGTCTTGAGCTCCCCGGTGGCGTCGGCCAGCGGCACCTGGACGACCTCGGTGCCCTGCAGTGCGGCCATCGTCCCGAAGTCGCCCTCGGCGATGGCGGTGATCGCCGACAGGCCCGAGCGGGTGCCGAGGATGCGGTCGTAGGCGGTGGGCGTGCCGCCGCGCAGCAGGTGGCCCAGCACGGTCACGCGGGTCTGCAGGTCGGGCAGGCGCTCGAGCAGGGAGCGCTCCAGCGTCTCCCCCGCGCCCTTGAGCTGCACGTGGCCGAAGGCGTCCAGGTCGGCGCCGGTGTGGGTGAGGTCGCCGCCGGCGGGCAGGGCGCCCTCGGCGATGACGACGAGCGGGGCCTCCCCGCGCTCGAGGACCGCCGCGACGGTGGCGGCGACGGCGTCGACGTCGTACTCCTGCTCGGGCACGAGCGTGACGTGCGCGGAGGCCGCCATGCCCGTGTGCAGGGCGATCCACCCCGCGTGGCGGCCCATGACCTCCACGATCATCGCGCGGTGGTGGGAGGCGCCGGTGGTCGCCAGGCGGTCGCACGCGTCGACGGCGATCTGCACGGCCGTGTCGAAGCCGAACGTGTAGTCGGTGGCGTTGAGGTCGTTGTCGATCGTCTTGGGGGCGCCGACGACCTTGATCCCCTCCTCGGTGAGGCGGGTGGCCACCCCGAGGGTGTCCTCGCCCCCGATCGCCAGGAGGGCGTCCACGCCGAGGTCGGCCATGGTGGCGCGGATCTTCTCGATCCCGCCCTCCATCTTCACCGGGTTGGTGCGCGAGGAGCCCAGGATGGTGCCGCCGAGCGGCAGGATGTGCCGCACGACCTCGGCGTCCAGCGGCATCGTCAGGCCCTCGACCGGGCCCTTCCAACCGTCGCGGAAGCCCACGAACTCGAAGCCGTACGCCTCGGTGCCCTTGAGCACCGCCGCCCGGATGACCGCGTTGAGACCGGGGCAGTCCCCGCCTCCGGTGAGCACGCCGATCCGCATCTGGATGAGCCTCCTGTGCCGTTCTGGGTGGTCGCCTCCGCGACGGGTGCCGCGGTGCGCGGAGGCGACCCTACGGGGTGCGCCCAGGGGCGGGGATCAGCCGGACTTGCGGCGGAACTCCCGGCGCGTGGTGGCCGGAGAGGTCCCCCTCCCGGCGCCGCCGCCGCGGGCGGCGTCGTCGGGGTGCTGGACGCCCTTCTTGCGGTCGAGGGCCTCGCGCAGCTTGCGCCGGTCCTCCTCGCTGGGGCCGGGGCGCTCGCCCTCGGGGGTGCTGGAGCGACTGGTCATCGGTCGCCTCCGTTCACGGGAGTGGGCACCGCGGACGATCGTCCGCGGTGCCCACCATCCTGCCGCTCCCCCGGATCCCCGCGGAACCGGGTTTCCGGGGACCCTCAGGCGAGGGTGGTCACTTCTTGCCCTTGACGGGGGTCCCGTCGATCCCGGAGTCCAGGTCCGCCACGAACGAGGACACCCACGACATCGCCGAGTTCCAGTTGACCGTGATCTCGTTGGTCGCCCACGAGCCGCTCTCGTCGATGTAGCAGAACTGAGCGACGCAGCCCTCGGGGTACAGCGGCGCGAAGATCGGGTCGTTCGCCGTGGAGTTCGGTCCGCCGGAGACCGTGCCCGCCGGCGGGTGCGCGTACATCCGGGAGTGCTGGTTCTCCGAGAACACGTCGCCGTAGCCCGTGATGTAGCTGTTGTTCAGCGCGTTGCGCCCGAGCAGGTAGTCCATGCTGCGGACCACCGCGTCGCGGTACTTCGCGTCACCGCTGATGTCGTACGCGGTGCCGAGGACCTGCATGTTGTTGAGGATCGCGCTGTTCGAGCCCCAGGCGTAGACGTCGCCCTTCGGGTCGTAGGCGTGCCCGAAGGGCTGCGACGTGGCCGCCGCGTACTCGTCAGCCCCGGCGAGCACGGAGGCCTGGACCTTGCGCAGGCGCGAGGGGTTGAGCTCGTTGGGCACGGTGGCCAGGTCGAGCCGGGCCAGCGCCGCCACGTGGCCCCAGTCGAAGCCGCCCTCGGTGAAGACGTCGGCCTCGTGCAGGGGGCTGTTCAGCACGTCCTTGCGGTACTCCGGCACGTTCCCGGTGGTGATGTAGAGCTCGGCGGCGGCCCAGTAGAACTCGTCGCTCACGTCCCGGTCGTCGTACGGCCCGCTGCCCGGGTTGGGGTCGAGAGCCGCATCGGGAGCCGGGGCGTACACGGCGGGGTTGGCCTTGGCGGCCGCGTAGGCGGTCTTCGAGGCCTGGAGCAGCCGGGCGGAGAACGCCTCGTCGTAGGGGGCCCACAGGCGGGCGCCCTGCGCCGCGGTCGCGGCGAGGTTCAGGGTCGCAGCGGTCGAGGGGCGGTAGAGCACTCGCTCCTGCGGGTCGGCGGCCGGGTCGAGCGGGAGACCGGTCCAGTCGGCGTCGGCGACCTTGTGGTAGGCCATCCCCGCCAGCGGCTTGCCCGGGGCGACCTGCATCTTGAGGAGCCACTCGAGCTCCCAGCGGGCCTCGTCGAGCAGGTCCGGGACGCCGTTGCCGGCCTCGGGGATGCGCAGCGTGCCGTCGCCCAGAGCGCCCTTGTCGGCGCTGCGGGCGTGGAGGGAGCGCTCGTACTCCTGCATCAGCTGGGCCACGGCGATGCCGCCGTTGACGACGTACTTGCCGTGGTCGCCGGCGTCGTACCAGCCCCCGGTGACGTCGACGGTGTACTCGCAGGTCCAGGGCTCGTCGCCCTGCTTGACGAGGAGCTTCTGCGAGTCGTCACCGAGGGTCTGGCAGCCGACCGCGGTGTCACCCTGGTTCGGCGCGACGCCGACGTGACCGGCCGCGCGGCCGTAGCCGGGCGCGTACTCGTCGAGGATCTCGATGCCGCTGCGGTTGGTGTAGAAGAACGTCTTGCTGTCGTCGCGGAGGCGCTCGTAGGCCTGCTCGCCGATGTCGAACGGGTAGCTGGTCTCGCCGTCCACCGTGAGGGTGTACCCCGTGCCCGGGGCGGTGACCTCCGAGAAGTCGACGGTGTGGACGTTGAGCTCCGCGCTGGGGTCGACGCCCCTGGGGGTCGTGGTCCCGCTCTTGACGACCGCACCAGCGGCGTCCTTGAGCTGCCACGGCAGGGCGGTCGTCGCGTCGGTGACCACCGTGGCGCCCTTGGGGCCCTTCGGCAGGTACGTCTCCTGGTTGACCCGCACCCGTGAGCCGGTCTCCGGGGCGTAGGCCGGAGCCTCTGCGCCGCCCGCGAGCACGACGTCGTCGACGCAGAGGGTGTAGCCGACGGGGTTGGTGATGTCCTGCTGGAACGCCAGCTGGGCGTTCGGGTAGTTCTGGTCAGCCGTGAAGTAGTACTCGTACGGCGCGAACGTCGTGCCGAACGCCGGCTTGTCGGCCGGTAGGAACTGCTTGTAGTTGACGTCCTGCCCGCCCTGGACGACCACGCGCACGGGGCCCGTGACGGCCGGGGTGGCCCTCGCTCGGAAGCTGAGCTTGTACTGCTCGCCCTTCAGGAGGGGGACCTCCTGCTGGATAGCAGCGCTGTAGGCGCCGTTGCCGGCAGGGACGGTCACGCAGCCCGCGCCGTCCTGGACGGACGCCGTGGGGTAGATCGTCCAGCCGCCGAGGCCGTCGAACGTGCCGTTGGTCACCTGGTCGGCGGCCAGGGCGGGGGTGGCCGCGAGGGCCAGACCGAGCGGGGCGATGAGGGCGGTGGCGGCGGTGACCGCGAGGGCGCGCCGGGCCCGGCGGGGGTGTCTGTTGGCAGCACGTGCCATGGGGTGGCTCCAGGGGGTCGGCCGGCCGCTGCGGTGCGGCTCGGTCATGCGGTGGAGGACGGACGGCGCCCGGCTCCCACCCGCCATCGGATGAGAGCGCTTCCACGCGCCGCTGCGCCTACCGTCTCCGATGCGTGGCGAGTCGTCAAGTCGAACGAACCGTGACGAAGACGACACTCACCGTCACGTCCAGGGTCAGGGGGCGACGCGCCCCGCGGCGTCGAAGGCCCCGGCGGTCAGCGGCATGAGCTCGCGCCAGGCCGCCTCCATGAGGTCGGCGCACATCTCGATCTCGCGCTGGGGGCTGGAGGGGAAGGTCGCCTCCGGCCGCGCGGTGCGCAGGGAGAGGAAGTTCATCAGCGCCCGGGCGTTGAGCGTGACGTACATCGAGGAGTAGATCGCGACCGGCAGCACCGAGCGGGCGACCTCGCGGGCCACCCCCGCGTCGAGCATCCGCTGGTAGGACGCGTAGGCCGCGGTGCACGAGCGCCGGACCTCCTCCTGCACCAGGGCGTGCTGCTCGGCGGTGCCCGGCTCGAAGGTGTAGTGCCCGGCCTTGCCGACCTGGCGCAGGGCGCGGTCGGGCCCCGGGACGTAGAAGACCGGCCTGAGCTGGCGGTAGCGCCCGGACTCCTCGTTGTACGAGGCGATCCGGTGCCGCTGGAACTCGCGGAAGACGAAGATCGGCGCCTGCACGAAGAAGGTCATCGAGGTGTGCTCGAACGGCGACCCGTGCTTGTCCCGCATGAGGTAGCGGATCAGCCCGGCCGAGCGCTCGGCGTCCGCCTCGACGTCCTCCAGGCTCGCCTCGCCCCTCGTGGAGACCCGCGCGGCGAAGAGGACGTCGGCGTCGCGGGCGCTCGCCCGGACCAGCTCGACGGTGACGTCGCTGCGGAACTCCACGGAGCCTGGGTCGACCACGCCCGGCACCCTAGCGGCGCTCACCGCACGCTCACCGGGCGACCACGCGCACGCCCTCGGCGCTGGCCACGAGGGCCACGGACGCCAGGGACGCGACGACGGCGTCCGGCCGCGCGGCGCGCAGGTCGGCGACGGTGTGGGTGGTGGCCACCGCCAGGGTGACGCAGCCCGCCGCCCGCGCCGAGGCCAGGCCGCTGGGGGCGTCCTCGACCACCAGGCAGCGGGCGGCCTGGACGCCGAGGCGGGCGGCGGCCAGCAGGTACGGC
>NZ_JBZYWI010000135.1:0-8572 GCF_058932755.1 Quadrisphaera sp. DVD1 | reverse complement strand
TGCCGCCCCCGCCGCCTGAGCGCCCCACCGCGTCCGGTGCGGCCCTGTCGGCGGCCGTCCCCGCCCCGGCGGACCTGGCGGTGACGCGCGGCGCGGACGGGTCGGTCACCTTCACGTGGTCCAACCCGGCGAGCGAGGACGGCGACAGCTTCGTGTGGGGCCTGGTCCAGCCCGGGCAGCCGGTGCAGCGGCAGGTGACGCAGGAGACCGCCGTCACCGTGCCCCCGACGCCGGGCGGCGGGCAGGTCTGCGTCGAGGTCTCCCTGCGCCGCGCCACCGGCCGCGCCTCCGACCAGCCCGCGACCGCCTGTTCGCCCTGACGGGTGGCGGCTCCCGCGTTCCCCCACCCGCGACCACGCTCTGTGCCTAGGGTGATCGGGGCCGCGTGCCAGGGCGCGGAGGCGTCCGCACGCCCGAGGAGGTCGCGGCAGGGAGGTGGCGATGAGGTTCCGGCCACCGAGCCGCCGCTCGCGCTCGGCCGCCGTCCTCGGCTCCGCCGGGCTCGTCGTGGCCCTGCTCGCCGCCACCCACGAGGGCTACCCCGCGGCGCAGGTCGACCTCGACGACGGCAGCGTGTGGGTGACGAGCTCGTCCGAGATGGCCCTGGGCCGGCTGAACTCCCAGATCGGTGAGCTGACCGGTGGCGTGCTCACGACGACGCCGACCTTCGACGTCCTCCAGGACGGCGCCACGGTGCTGCTGCACGACCAGGCCGCCTCGACCCTGTCCGTCCTCGACCCCGCCGCGGTCGAGCTGGGCACCACGCTCGCGCTGCCGCCGGACGCCGCCGTGTCCATGCGCGCCGGCGTGGTCGCCGTCCTCGACCCCGCCGACGGCGACCTGTGGGTGCGCGCGGTGGACGACCTCGCGCAGCTCCACCTCGAGACCGACCCCGCCGACGTCGAGCTGGGCGCGGGCGGCGCGGCCGCGGTCGGCACCGACGGCGCGGTGCACGCCGTCGCGGTCTCGGGCGAGACCTCGATGGTGCGCGCGCGCTCCGGCGGGGCCCCGGTGGTCACCGCCGGGCCCGATCTCGGGGCGCTGCGCGCGCCGCTGCAGGTCAGCGCGGTCGGCGCGGACGCCGTCGTGCTCGACGCCGCCGGCCTGCACGCCCGCGGGAGCACGACGCGGGTGCGCGGCGAGGGGCTGGTGCTCCAGCAGCCCGGCCCGGCCGCGAGCACCGCGCTCGTGGCCAGCACCGAGGCCCTGGTCGAGGTGGCCCTGGACGGTGGTGAGGGCGGGGACGGCGGGGAGCCGACCTCGGTGCCCGCCGGTGCCCAGGGCCTCCCGGCCGCCCCGGTGCGCCTCGACGGCTGCACCCACGCCGCGTGGGCCTCCACGCCGGGCACGTACCTGCGCACCTGCGAGGGCGGGGAGCCGGAGCTGCAGGAGGTGCCGGAGGTCAGCGCCGCCTCGCAGCTGGTCTTCCGGGTGAACCGCTCGGTCGTCGTCCTCAACGACATCACCCGCGGCGACGTGTGGCTGCTCGACGAGGACCTCGTGCTCGTGCGCGGCTGGGACGCGATCGCCCCCGAGGACCAGCAGCAGGAGCAGACCCAGACCGCGGAGTCCGCCGAGCAGCAGCAGGCCGCCGCGGCGGAGTGCACCGAGGACTCCGCGCCGCCGCGGGCCGTGGCCGACACCTTCGGGGTGCGGGCGGGGCGCTCCACGCTCCTGCCGGTCATCGACAACGACCTCGCCTCGGCGTGCGGCGTGCTCACCGTCTCCGCCGTCGACCCGCTGCCGGCGGCCCTCGGCGCCCTCCAGCCGGTCTACGGCGGGCGGGCCCTGCAGGTCGACGTGCCCGAGGGCGCCACCGGCCGGGCCACCGTGCCGTACACGATCTCCGACGGGCGAGGGGCCAGCGCGCCGTCCACGGCCGACCTCACCGTCGAGGTGCGGCCCCCCGGCGTCAACGCCGCCCCGCTGCAGCTGCGCCAGGGCGCGCTCGCCGTCGAGCAGGGCGCCAGCGCCTCCCGCGCCGTGCTCGCCGACTTCCTCGACCCCGACGGCGACGACCTCGTGCTCACCTCCGCGGTCGCCGAGGGCGGGGGAGCCGTCCGCTTCCAGCAGGACGGCCAGGTCACCTTCACCGCGGACGCCGCCGCCCTCGGCCGCCAGCGGGTGGCGCTGGTGGTCTCCGACGGCCTCCTCGCCACCGAGGGCGAGCTCGTCGTCGACGTGCGCCCGCGCGGCTCCCTGGCCCCGGTGCTCGGGCCGGTGCAGGCGGTGACCTCCGTGGACGCCCCGGTGGTCGTGCGCCCGCTGGACGCCGCCACGAGCCCGTCGGGGGAGCCGCTGCGCCTGGCCGGCGTCGGGCAGGTGCCGGGGCTGAGCGTCGAGCCCGACCTGGCCGCGGGCACCTTCACCGTCACGGCGCCGCTGCCCGGCACGTACTACGTCGGCTACGTCGTCACCGCCACCCCCCAGCAGGCCAGCGGCCTGGCCCGCATCGACGTGCGCGAGCGCCCCGAGGACGCCGCGCCCCCCGTGGCCGTGCGCGACGTCGCCCGCCTCCCGCTCGGCGGGGAGGTGGCGATCGACCCGCTCGCCAACGACAGCGACCCCGCCGGCGGCGTCCTCGTCCTGCAGTCCGTCGAGGTGCCGGAGGGCTCCGGGGTGCGGGCCGTCGTCGTCGACCACCACCTCGTGCGGATCAGCGCCGAGCGCGCGCTCGAGGCGGCGGTGCGCCTGACGTACACGGTCTCGAACGGCGCGGCCACGAGCCGCGGCGACATCGTCGTGCAGCCGGTGCCGGCCGCGGCCGGCCAGCAGGCGCCCGTGGCGGGCCCCGTGGAGGTGTCGGTGCGCACCGGGGGGGTCGTGACCATCCCGGTGCTCGACCACGTGCAGGACCCGGACGGCGACGCCGTCCACCTGGTCGGCCTCGCCGAGGAGGTCGGCGAGGGCGAGGGACTGCTCTTCGTCGCCCAGGACGAGCTGCGCTACCAGGCCCCGGCCACCCCGATGACGGTGCACGCGGTGTACCGGGTGCAGGACGCGGCGGGCAACGAGGGCTCGGCGCAGGTCACGGTCGAGGTCCACGCCAGCGACGCCGCCACCAAGGCCCCGCCGCGGCCCCAGGCGCTGACCGCCCGCGTGTACGCGGGGGAGACCGTGCGGATCCCGGTGCCGCTGACCGGCATCGACGACGACGGCGACGGCGTCGTCCTCCTCGGCGAGGCCGAGCCCCCGGCCAAGGGCCGCATCGTGGGCACCGGGGCGGACTGGCTGGAGTACGAGGCCCTGCCGGGGGAGAGGGGCACCGACACCTTCACCTACGCGGTCGAGGACTGGGTCGGCCAGAGGGCGGTCGGCACCGTGCGGGTCGGCGTCAGCCCCCGCCCGACGACGTCCCTGCCGCCGGCGGCCCTGGACGAGGCCGTGACCCTGCGCCCGGGCCAGGGCGTGGAGGTCCGGGTGCTGGCCAACGACGTCGACCCCGACGGCGGCGAGCTCGCCCTGGAGCCGGAGCTGGAGGTGCCGCAGGGCCTCAGCGCGGCGGTCTCGGGCCGCCGCGTGGTCGTCAGCGGCACGGACGCCGAGGGCACCTTCCCGGTCGTCTACACCGTGAGCAACGCCCGCGGCGGCCGGGCGACCGGCGTCCTCACCGTCACGGTGGCGGCCGACGCGCCGCTGCGGCCGCCGGTCGCGCGCGACGTCGTCGTCGCGCCGCTGGACACCCTGGACCGCTCGGTGGTCCAGGTCGACGTCCTCGCGGTGGCGGACAACCCGAGCGGCCCGCTGAGCGACCTCGCGGTCTCGGTGCCGGCCTCGGCGTCCGCGACCGCCCGGGTGACCGCCGACCAGCGGGTGGCCGTGACCCTCGTCGACCGCGCCCAGACGCTGCCGTTCCTCCTGACGAACACCACCGACCCGACCCTGAACAGCTACGCGTTCATCACCGTGCCGGCGCTGGGCGACTTCCCGCCCGTCCTGCGCCCCGGCGCTCCCGCGCTGGAGGTGCTCTCCGGGCAGGAGCTGCGCGTGTCGCTGCAGGAGCAGGTGCAGGTGGCGGCCGGGCGCAGCCCGCGGGTCACCGACCCCACCGCGGTGCGCGCCACCAAGGCCGACGGCTCCTCCCTCGTCGCCGACGAGGCGACCCTGCTCTACCGCTCCGAGGCGGGCTACTCCGGGCCGGCGTCCCTGACCGTGGAGGTGACCGACGGCACCAGCCGCCAGGACCCCTCCGGGCGCACCAAGGTGCTGACCCTGCCGATCACCGTGCTCCCGCTGGAGGAGGTGCCGCCGACCTTCGCGCCGTCGGTGCTCGACGTCGCGCCGGGCGAGGCGCCGGTGCGGGTGGACCTGCGGGCCTTCACCGTGGACGCCGCGGGCGCCGCCGAGCACACCTACCGCCTCGTCGGGGGAGCTCCGGCCGGGTTCGAGGTGTCGCTGAGCGGGACGACGCTGTCGGTCGCCGCGCAGGCCGGCACCCCCAAGGGCAGCCGCGGCTCCGCCGACGTCACCATCGGCTACGGCAGCGGGGCCGGGACCGTCTCCGGCCGCGTGGAGCTGCGCGTGGTCGCCAGCAGCCGCCCGCTGGCCCGGGTGCCCGACCTCACCGTCGCCGACGGGTCCTCCGGGCGCGAGCGCGCCGTCGACGTGCTGGCCGGCGCCTACAACCCGTTCCCCGCCACCCCGCTGGAGCTGCTCTCGGCGGTCGTGGAGACGCCCGGCAGCGGCAGCGCCCGGGTGTCGGGCTCCAGCGTGGTGGCCGTGCCGGGCGAGCGGTTCACCGGCCCGATGACCGTGCGCTACCGGGTGCGCGACGCCACCGCGGACGCCGACCGCGAGGTCGAGGGGCGGGTCACCGTGGTGGTGCGCGGGCGTCCGGAGGCGCCGCCGGCGCCGCGGGTGGTCGACGTCCGCGACGGCACGGTCGTCCTCGCCTGGGACGCCCCGGCGAACAACGGGGCTCCGATCACCGAGTACCGCCTCACCGACGCCGACGGGCGCTCGACGTCCTGCGCGAGCACCACCTGCACGGTGACGGGCCTGACCAACGACGTCGACCACGTCTTCCGCGCCACGGCGACCAACGCCGTCGGCGAGAGCGAGCCCGGCCCGGCGTCCGCGCCCGCGCGCCCGGACACGCGCCCCGAGCGGCCGTCGGCCCCGACGCTGGTCCCCGGCGACCGCACGCTCAGCGCGTCGTGGGCGCCGGCGGCCAGCCGCGGCTCGGCGGTGACCGGCTACACGCTGGAGATCAGCCCGGCCCCGCCGGGCGGGCGGGCGTCGGTGAGCCTGGGCGCGGTGACCTCCTACACGTGGACCGGCCTGCAGAACGGGCAGGCGTACACGGTGCGGCTGCGGGCGCAGAACCGGGCGCCCCAGCCCAGCGACTGGAGCGCGGACTCCGCGCCGCAGACCCCGGCCGCGCCCCCGTCGGCGCCCGGCGTCACGGCCACGCGCGTCGACACCGAGCTCGGCGGGCAGATCGACGTCCGCTGGAGCCGCCCGGACGACGGCGGCGCGCCCGTGCAGGGGTACGAGGTCTCCATCAGCGGCGGGCGCGGCGCGCGCACCCTGGAGGTGTCCGCCGACCAGCTCGGCTACGCCTTCGGCGACGCCGAGAACGGCGTCAGCTACACCTTCACGGTGCGCGCGCGGAACAAGGCGGGCTCGTCCCCGGTCGGCACCGCCACGGCGAAGACGTACAGCAAGCCGGGCCCGGTCGCCGACCTGCGCGCCGAGGCCACCTCGCGCGACGCCGAGGCGGGAGAGGCCGGGGTGCTCGTGCGCTGGTCGCCGCCGACCGACTCCGGCGGCGAGCAGGTCACGGACTACCAGGTGCGCATGGACGGCGGGGAGTGGCGCAGCGTCGGCGGCCAGACCTCGGCGACCTTCGACGGCCTGGCCGGCGGCCGGCAGCCGTCCTTCAGCGTGCGCGCCAGCAACGGCTACTGGAGCCAGGAGGCGAGCACCACCACCGGCGAGGCCCTGCGCACGCGGCCCAGCGCCGTGCGCTCGCTGGTCGTGGCCACCGGCGCCCCGGGCTCGCGCGAGGTGACCGTCTCGTGGCAGGCGCCCAGCGACACCGGCGGCCTCGACGTCCGCTACTCCTACGAGGTCCAGGAGCGGCGCGCGCTGTTCGGAGGGTGGCGCACGGTCGAGGACGAGCGGGACGTCGCGGGCACCTCGTTCACCCACCGGGCGGACGGGGCCGGCGCGGAGGTGCGGGTCGTCGTGACCGCCCGCAACGACGCCGGCGAGGGCCCGTCGGCGGACGCCGAGGGCACCGCCGCCGAGGAGCCGGGAGGCGGCCCCGCGCCCGGCTGACCCCCTGCACGGAGCCGCCCCACCACGAGCACCGCCGAGCACCGCCCGCACCAGCACGCCCGCACCAGCACGCCCGCAGCAGCACGCCCCGCCGACCGGCGGGCCACCGGAGGAGACCGCACCGATGACACCCGACCAGCTCGCCTCGTTCGCCGCGACGTTCGACCGGCTCGTGGCGAACGTCGGCCAGGCGCTGCTGGGCAAGGAGGCTGTGGTCCGCCTGGCGGTCACCTGCCTGCTCTCCGACGGCCACCTCCTCCTCGAGGACGCCCCCGGCACCGGCAAGACGTCGCTGGCCCGGGCCCTGGCGGCCAGCGTCCAGGGCAGCTCCAGCCGGATCCAGTTCACCCCGGACCTGCTGCCCTCCGACGTCACGGGCGTGACCATCTACGACCAGCGCACCCAGACCTTCGAGTTCCACCCCGGCCCGGTGTTCGCGTCGGTGGTCCTGGCCGACGAGATCAACCGCGCCTCCCCGAAGACGCAGTCGGCGCTGCTGGAGGTGATGGAGGAGAGCCGGGTCACCGTGGACGGCACGAGCCGCTCCGTCGGGCGCCCGTTCATGGTCATCGCCACCCAGAACCCGATCGAGCAGGCCGGCACCTACAAGCTGCCCGAGGCGCAGCTCGACCGGTTCCTCATGAAGACGTCCCTGGGCTACCCCGACCACGACGCCACCGTGCAGATCCTCGCCGGCGCGGCCGACCGCGACCGGGCCGCCCGCGTGCCGGCCCTGGTGACCACCGCGGCGGTCAAGGACATGGCGGTCCTGGCCTCCGGCGTGCACACCGACACGGCCGTCCTCGACTACGTCTCGCGGCTGGTCACCGCCACCCGCACCGACCTGCGGACGACGGTCGGCGTCAGCGTGCGCGGCGCCCTCGCCCTCGTGCGCTGCGCCAAGGTGCGGGCGGCCTCGCAGGGGCGCGGCTACGTCGTGCCCGACGACGTCAAGGAGCTCGCCCAGCCGGTGCTGGCCCACCGCCTCCTCCTGGAGGCCGAGGCCGAGTTCGCCGGCGCCACGGCCGCGGACGTCGTCGCCAGCGCGCTGCTCGAGGTCTCCCCGCCGGTGGAGCGGCTGGTCTGATGCCCCTCCCGTCCCGACCCGAGGCGTCGTCCCTGCTCCGCGCGCTGCTGGCCCCGGTCAGCGCGCTCGGCTGGGCCGTGCTCGCCCTCGCCCTCGTCGCGCTCGGCGCCGGCCGCGTGCTGGGCTGGGTCGAGCTGGCCACGGCCGGTGCGGCGCTGGCCGGCACCTGGGTCGCGGCGTGGGGCTTCACGCTGGGGCGCTCGGCGTACGCCGTCGACCTCGCCCTGGCCGACGAGCGGGTGCGGGTGGGGGAGCGGGCGGTGGGCACCCTGGTCGTGGCGAACGCCTCGGCCCGGCGGCTGCTGCCGGCCACGGTCGAGCTGCCCGTCGGCGCAGGGTCGGCCGACGTGGACCTCCCCGCCCTGACCGCCGGTGCGCGGCACGAGGAGGTGTTCACGATCCCGACCTCCCGGCGCGCGGTGATCGCCGTCGGGCCGGTCTCGACCTCCCGCGGCGACCCGGCCGGCCTCGTGCGCCGGCGCGCCCGGTGGACCGAGCAGGTGCTGCTGCACGTGCACCCGCGCACCGCCGACCTGGCCGGGATCGCCCCCGGGGTGCTGCGCGACCTGGAGGGCCAGGCCACGCGCGACCTCTCCGACGCCGACCTGTCCTTCCACACCCTGCGCGGCTACGTGCCCGGCGACGACCGGCGGCACGTGCACTGGCGCTCGACCGCGCGGACCGGGACCCTCGTCGTCCGCCAGTTCGAGGACACCCGGCGCACGCACACGCTCGTGCTGCTCGGGTGCGACGCCGCCGAGTACGCAGCCGAGCACGAGGGCGAGCAGGCGGCCGAGGAGGCCTTCGAGCTCGCGGTGTCGGTGGCGGCCTCGGTCGGCGCGCAGACGCTGCGCGACGAGCGCGAGCTCACCGCCCTCGCCGGCACCGCGCGCCTGCGGGCCACGACGGCCCGCGCGCTGCTCGACGACACCTGCGCCCTGGAGCTCGGCGCGGGTCCCGGCGTGCGCGCGCTGGCCGAGCAGGGTGCGCGCGAGGCCCCGTCGGCCTCGCTCGCGGTCGTCTGCACCGGGGCCGTGCTCGACCCGGCGCAGCTGCGCCGGGCCACCGCCGCGCTGCCCGCGGGGGCTCGCACCGTCGTGGTGCGCTGCGCGCCCGGGGCTCCCGTGGCCGTGCGCAGCCTCGGCCCGCTGTCCCTCGTGGACCTCGGCGACCTCGGCGACCTGCCCCGCGCCCTGCGGCGGG
>NZ_JBZYWI010000134.1:0-8721 GCF_058932755.1 Quadrisphaera sp. DVD1 | reverse complement strand
GGGGCCGCGGTGCCGGTGGCCACCACCGCCCAGCGGCGACGCCGGGCGCGGGCGACCTCTGGCGTCACCGGGAGGACGCTACGCGGCGGGGCGGTCCTCGGCCCGCTCAGCCGGTGGCGCGCCCGTGCTGGTGCAGGGCGACGAGCGTGGCCAGGCGCCGCGCCTCCGCCTCGGCCGCCGGCCCGTCGGCGCGCTGGACGCCCATCACCGCGAGGGTGTCGCCGTCGGTCAGCTCCAGCTGCACCCACGGCCGGCCCCCGCCGAAGCGGACGTCGGCGACCTCGGACCAGGCGACCTCCCGCTCGCCGGCGAGGTTGCGCACGCGCAGGCCGCGCTCGGTGGGGACGGCGCGCACCGTGGCCTGGCGGTGCATGAACAGGGCGATGGCCAGCCCCACGGCGACGAAGCTCGCGCGGTCCCACCAGACGAAGCGGCCGGGGATCGCCGCGGCGAGCGCGATCCCGCCGAGCAGGGCGACCACGGCGACCACCCGCGCCACCAGCGGGCCGCGGCGGGGGCGGAACGGGGCGTGCAGGGCCTCGCGGCCACCGTCTCGGCCACCGTCTCGGCCGGCGCCCCCGGGCTGCGGCACGGCGCTCAGATCCGGCAGGCGTGGATGGTGGTGACGAGGATCGCCCGGGCGCCGAGGTCGTACAGCTCGTCCATCACCCGGTTCGTCGTGGCTCGCGGCACCATGGCGCGCACCGCGACCCAGGCCGGGTCGGCCAGCGGGGAGACCGTCGGCGACTCCAGGCCCGGCGTCACGGCGCAGGCGGCCTCGACGGTCTCGCGGCGCACGTCGTAGTCGACCATCACGTACTGCCGCGCCACGAGCACGCCCTGGACGCGCCGGACCAGCACGCTCAGGCCCGCCGGCTCGGCGCCCGCGCGGCGCACCAGCACGGCCTGCGAGCGCAGGATCGGGTCGCCGAAGACCTCCAGGCCCGCGGCGCGCAGGGTCGAGCCGGTCTCGACGACGTCGGCGATGACGTCGGCGACGCCGAGCTGCACGGCCGTCTCCACGGCGCCGTCCAGGCGCACCACCGAGGCGCTGACGCCGGCCGCGGCGAGGTGGTCCTCGACCAGGCCGGCGTAGCTGGTGGCCACGCGGCGCCCGGCCAGGCCCGCGAGGCCGCCGTCCCCGGTGCCGGGAGGGCCTGCGAAGCGGAAGGTGGAGGCGCCGAAGCCGAGCTCGAGCACCTCGGGCGCGGCCGCGCGGGAGTCCAGCAGCAGGTCGCGGCCGGTGATCCCGACGTCCAGCGTGCCGGCGCCGACGTACAGGGCGATGTCGCGCGGGCGCAGGAAGAAGAACTCGGCGTCGTTCTCGGGGTCGGCGAGCACCAGCTCGCGCCCCTCCCGGCGGGAGGCGTAGCCGGCCTCGCGCAGCAGCTGGGCGGCGGGCTCGGCGAGCGAGCCCTTGTTCGGGACGGCGATCCGCAGCACGCGGGAGGTCTCCAGTTCGGTCAGCGCGAGGGGGGCGGTCGGCGGCGCGGGCGCGGCCGGCTCAGAGGTGGCGGTAGACGTCGGCGAGGGTGAGCCCGCGCGCCAGCATCAGCACCTGCAGGTGGTAGAGCAGCTGGGAGATCTCCTCGGCCGCCCGGTCGGCGGACTCGTGCTCGGCGGCCATCCACGACTCGGCCGCCTCCTCGACGACCTTCTTGCCGATGGTGTGGACGCCGGCGTCCAGGGCCGCGACCGTGCCGGAGCCCGCGGGGCGCTCCTCGGCCTTGGCCGACAGCTCGGCGAACAGCTCCTCGAAGGTCTTCACGGACCCCGACTCTAGAGCGTCAGCCGAGGGTCTCCACCGCCGGTGACGCCGGGCCCGCGGCCACCCGCTCGCGGCGCTGCAGCCGCACCCACACCGCGAGGCCCCACAGGACGAAGCCCGCGTAGACCAGGTAGAGCACGGCGCTGGGGTACAGCTGGGCGCGCAGGAGCAGCGGGACCCCGACGGCGTCGACGAGGATCCAGATGATCCAGAAGTCGGTCCAGCCGCGGGCCATGCCGTAGGTGGCCAGCAGCGAGCCGGTGAAGATCCACGCGTCGGCCCACACCGGCTCGAACGAGCCCAGCGCCCGGAAGACCGGGGTGAGCACGGCGACGAGCACGACCGCGGCCACGACCATGCCGGCGCGCTGGCGCCAGGTGGCCCAGTGCGGCTGCACCACGGCGCCGCTGCTCCCGCGGGCCGCGCGCCAGCGCCGCCACCCGTAGACGGCCACGGCGGCGAACATCACCTGGCGCGAGGCCTGGCCGAGCAGGTTCGCCCCCTGCGGGGTGGAGAAGACCGCGCCGAGGAAGACCGTGAAGAGCAGCACGTTGCCGACGATGCCGACCGGCCACGCCCACACCTTCCGGCGCATCCCCCCGACCGCCGAGGCCAGCCCGAAGAGGTTGCCGACGACCTCGCGCCACAGGATGTGCTGGTCGCTGCCGAAGCGGATCTCGGCGTCGAACAGCCAGCTGATCGGGTCCACGGGTCCTCCGGGTGGTGCGGGTGCGGGCGGGTGCTTCCGGCTCGGGCCCGGCGCTGCGCCCGGGACGAACCGTAGTGCCGCACCCGGAGGAGCGGGGAGGCGGTGCTCAGCGGCGGACGGCGTCCACGGTCTGCAGGTCGACGTCGCGGGTCTCGCGGGTGAGCAGCAGCGCGACCAGGGTGATCACCGCGGCGCCGGACAGGTACAGCCCGACCAGGCCCACCCCGCCGCGCTGCACCAGGGCGGCGGCGATGGTGGGGGCGAACGAGGCGCCGAGGATGCCGCCGACGTTGTAGGCGATCGAGGCCCCGGTGTAGCGGACGGCGGTCGGGAACAGCTCGGGCAGCTGGGCGCCCATCGGGCCGTAGGTCAGGCCCATCAGGGCCAGCCCCACCACGAGGAAGGCCAGCACCAGCGGCGTGGACCGCTCGCTGAACATCGGGCCGAACAGGAGCCCGAACACCGCGATCGCCGCCGTGACGGCCAGCAGGGTGGGGCGGCGTCCGAACCGGTCGGCCAGCAGCCCCGAGATCGGCGTCGTCAGGCCGAAGAACACCACGGCCGTCATGAGCAGGACGAGGAACTCCGAGCGGGAGAACCCCAGGCCGCCGTCGGCGGCCGGGGTGGTGCCGTGGGAGAGGCTGAAGACGGTCATGAAGTAGAAGAGGACGTACGTCGCCAGCATGATCAGGGTGCCCCGCACCAGCGCGCCCGGGCTGCGGCGGAAGACCGCGGCCACGGGCACGCGCTCGCGCTCGCCGGCCTCGAGCACCCGCTGGAACGCGGGGGTCTCCGACAGCTGCAGGCGCACGTAGAGCCCCACGCCCACGAGCAGCGCCGAGAGCAGGAACGGCACGCGCCAGCCCCAGCTGAGGAACTGCGCGTCGGTGAGCGTGGAGGTCAGCAGCAGGAAGACGCCGTTGGCGAAGAAGAAGCCGATCGGGGCGCCGAGCTGGGGGAACGAGCCGAACAGGCCGCGCCGCCCGCGCGGGGCGTTCTCGGTCGCGAGCAGCGCCGCGCCGCCCCACTCGCCGCCCAGGCCCAGGCCCTGGCCGAAGCGCAGCACGCACAGCAGCGCCGGCGCGAGCAGCCCGACGGAGTCGTAGGTGGGCAGCAGGCCGATGAGCATCGTCGAGATGCCCATCGTCAGCAGCGAGCCGACCAGGGTGACCTTGCGCCCGACCCGGTCGCCGAAGTGCCCGAACAGGGCCGAGCCGATCGGCCGGGCGACGAACGCGATGGCGAAGGTGGCCAGCGAGGCCAGGCGCGCGGTGGCCGGGTCGTCCGGGGAGAAGAACAGCGGGCCGAAGACCAGCACCGCGGCCGTGGCGTAGATGTAGAAGTCGTAGAACTCGATCGCCGTGCCCACCAGGCTCGCGATGACGACGCGCCGCGTGGGGTTGGCGCCCGCGGGCGCCCCCGCTGCGGTGCCGCTGGTCGTGCCGGTCGTGCTCGTGCTGCCCGCCATGGTCGTGCGCCTCCGTGCCGTCGCTCGTGCCGGACCTCCCGGGCCGACCGCGCGACGGTACGACACGTGCCCGCATGGCGGACGGCGCGTCCAGATGGTGAGACGGCGGGCGGTGGCCCCTCGTCGGCGGTGGCCCTCAGCAGGCGGCGGAGGCCAGGCGCCGGAGGTCCGCGATCGCCGCGGCGGCGTCAGCGGCGCCGTAGACCGCCGAGCCGGCGACGAACACGTCGGCCCCGGCCTCGGCGCAGCGCTCGATGGTGGACGCCGACACCCCGCCGTCCACCTGCACCTGCACCTGCAGCCCCGCGGCGCTGACCGCCCGGCGCAGGCGCCGCACCTTGGGCAGGCACACGTCGAGGAAGCCCTGGCCGCCGAAGCCCGGCTCGACCGTCATGACGAGCACCATGTCGAACTCGCCGAGCAGGTCCACCAGGGGCTCCACCGGCGTGGACGGGCTGACGGCGATGCCCGCGCGGGCGCCCGCCGCGCGCAGGTCGCGGGCCAGGCGCACCGGCGCCCGGACGGCCTCCGCGTGCACCGTGACGCCGGCCGCCCCCGCCTCGGCGTAGCCGGGCGCCCAGCGGTCGGGATCGTCGATCATCAGGTGGCAGTCCAGCGGGACGGGGCTGACCGCCGCGAGGCGCTCGACCACCGGCAGGCCCCAGGTGAGGTTGGGCACGAAGTGCCCGTCCATGACGTCCACGTGCGCCCAGTCGGCGGAGGAGATCCGCTCGAGCTCGGCCTGCAGGTTCGCGGGGTCGGCGGACAGGATGCTCGGAGCGATCGTCACGGCCACGGGCGCCGAGCCTAGCCAGCCGCCGAGCCGAGCCGGCCTCAGGTGCGGCGCAGCAGGGCCACGAACATCGCGTCGGTGCCGTGGCGGTGCGGCCACAGCTGGGCGCTCGTGCCGTCCCCGAGGTCCGGCACCTCCCGGCCGGCGGCGGCGCGCACGTGCGCAGGGGTGTCGAGGCGCTCGACGTCCGCGCGCCGGCGCAGCACGTCCTCGAGCACGGCGAGGGTCTCGGCCGGGTGCGGCGTGCACGTCACGTACGCCACCACCCCGCCGGGGCGGACGGCGTCCAGCGCCGAGGCGAGCAGCGCCCGCTGCAGCGGGGCGAGGGAGGCCAGGTCGGCCGGGGTGCGCCGCCAGCGCGACTCCGGACGCCGGCGCAGGGCGCCCAGCCCGGTGCACGGCACGTCGACGAGCACGCGGTCGAAGGAGCCCGGCTCCTCCGCACCGACCTCGCGGCCGTCCCCGACCCGCACCTCCCAGCCGCCCGGCGTCGCGGACAGCGCCTGCTCGACCAGGCGGGCCCGGTGCGGAGCGGTCTCGACGGCCACCAGCGACGCGCCGCGCTGCGCGGCGGAGGCCGCCAGCAGCGCGGCCTTGCCGCCCGGGCCGGCGCACAGGTCGGCCCAGCGCTCCCCCGCGCCGTCCGCACCCTCGCGCGCCTCGACGTCGGCGGCGAGCAGGGTCAGGGCGGCGAGCTGGCTGCCCTCGTCCTGCACCCGGGCGCGGCTCTCGCGCACGGCGGGCACGTCGCCGGGGTCGCCCTCCTCGAGCACGGCCGCCACCGGCGACCACCGCCCCAGCCGGGCTCCGGCCCCCGTCAGCTCGCCGACCTCGGCGAGGCCGGGCAGCGCCGCGACGGCGACCTGCGGGCGGGCGTTGTCCGCGGTCAGCAGCGCGGGCAGCTCCTCGACCGGGCGCCCGTGGGCGCCCAGGGCCTCGCGCATCGCCCGCACCACCCAGGCCGGGTGGCTGTGCCGGACGGCGAGCGCCCCGACCGGGTCCGTCGCGGCGTCGGGCGCGACGCGGTCGAGCCAGGTGGGGAGGTCGTGCTCGGAGACCCGGCGCAGGACGGCGTTGGTGAACGCCCCGGCCCCCGCGCCGACCGCGCCGCGCACCAGCGCGACGGTCTCGCTCACCGCGGCGTGCGGGGCGACCCGGGTGGCCAGCAGCTGGTGGGCGCCCAGGCGCAGCGCGTCGAGCACCGGCGGGTCGACCTGGGTCAGGGGGCGGTCGATGCACGCGGCGAGCACGGCGTCGTAGGTGCCGCGCCCGCGCAGGGCGCCGTAGGCCAGCTCGGTGGCGAAGGCGGCGTCGCGCGGCGCCAGGCGGGCCGCCCGCAGCAGGCGGGGCAGCACGAGGTTGGCGTAGGCGTCCTCGGACTCGACGGCGCGCAGGACGTCGAAGGCGACCTGGCGGGCGGGGTCGCCGCGCCGGGGGCGGGCCGAGGGGGCGCTGGCGGTGCGGGCGCGCTCGGGGCGCCGGGGGGCGCCGCCGCTGGGCGGGGGCCGGTGGCCCCTCACGCCAGCACCTCCCCGGGCTCGGGGCGCACGCCGCGCGCCCACGCGTCGGCGGGCATCGCCCGGCGGCCGGCCGGCTGCACCTCGCCGAGGCGCACCGGCGTCGTGGCCGTGCCGACGAGGACGCCGGCGCGGGTGGCGCGCAGCTCGCCGGGGGCGAGGCGCTCGGCGGCGTCCTCGGCGGGCACCTCCGCCGCGGTCACCGGCTCGACGGGCCCGACCTTGAGCCGCTCGTCGCGCCACGTCGTCCAGGCACCGGGCGCGGGAGTGGCGCCGCGGACCTGGCGGTCGACGGCCAGGGCGGGCGCGCCCCAGCGCACCCGGGCGTCGTCGACGGTCACCTTCGCGGCGTGGCTGACGCCGTCCGCGGGCTGGGGCTGCGGCACGAGGATCCCCTCCTCCAGGCCGTCGAGGGTGGCCACGAGCAGGTTCGCGCCGTCCACGGCGAGGCGCTCGAGCAGCTGCCCGGAGGTCTCTCGCGGGCCGACCGCGGTGGTCAGCGAGCCGAGGACCGGCCCCGTGTCCAGGCCCTCCTCGAGGAGGAAGGTCGTGGCGCCCGTGACGTCGTCACCGGCCATCACCGCTCGCTGCACCGGCGCAGCCCCGCGCCAGGCGGGCAGCAGCGAGAAGTGCAGGTTCACCCAGCCCAGGCGGGGCACCGCCAGCGCCGCCGGCGGCAGCAGGGCCCCGTAGGCGACGACCGGGCAGCAGTCCGGCTCGAGCTCGGCGAGGCCGGCGAGGAACTCCGGGTCGGAGGCGCGGTGCGGCTGGAGCACCGGCAGCCCGGCGGCCAGGGCCCGCACGGTCACCGGGCTCTGGGCCGCGCGCCGGCCGCGGCCGGCGGGGGCGTCCGGACGGCTGACCACCCCGACGACCTCGTGGCGCGAGGCCAGCAGGGCCTCCAGGGAGGGCAGGGCGGTGGCCGGGGTGCCGGCGAAGACGACGCGCACGCGGGATCAGCTCGCCCGGGCCGCGCTCAGCGCGCCGTGCCGAAGGTGGCGTGCGGGCTGACCCGCACCTCCGGCACGGGCTGGCCGGCCCAGCGGGCCTCGCGGACGGCCTTCATCGCCAGCTTGCGCTGCTCGCGGTCGAGGCGGTCGATGAAGAGGATCCCGTCGAGGTGGTCGGTCTCGTGCTGGATCGCCCGGGCCAGCAGCTCGCTGCCCTCGATGACGACCGGCTCGCCGTGGACGTCGAACCCGCGGGCCACCACCGACAGCGCCCGGCGGGTGTCGAAGGCCAGGCCGGGGAAGGACAGGCAGCCCTCCTCGCCCTCCTGGCACTCGCTCGACAGGCTCAGCTGCGGGTTCACCAGGTGCCCCAGGACGCCGTCCACGTGGTAGGTGAACACGCGCAGCGAGACGCCGATCTGCGGGGCGGCGAGCCCGGCGCCGCTGGCGTCGAGCATGGTGTGCTCGAGGTCGGTGACGAGCGTGCGCAGCTCCTTGTCGAAGTCGGTGACCTCGGCTGCGGGGGTGCGCAGCACCGGGTCTCCGAAGATCCGGATGGGCTGGATCGCCACGTGCTTCCTCGTCTGCTCTCGTCGGCCCACGACGTGCGGGGTGGGGGGCCCGCGAGCGCCGGCGGGCGGCTCGGGGGCGGTCCCAGTCTAGGACCGCCTCAGGCGACCTCCTCCGGGTCCAGCTGCACCCTCACCCCTCCGGGCTCCTTGCGGGCGCTGCGGACCGCCGCGGCGGCCCGCAGCGCGCTGGCCAGCGGGCCGCGACCGGTGCGCGGCACCCGCACCAGCGCCGCGACCTCGTCCGCCCCGCGCACCCCGCCCGGCCGCGGCGGGCCGGGCGGCGGGGGCACCGGGGTCGGGCCGAGCACCTCCGCCGCCTCGGGGAGGGAGGCGTGCTCAAGGAGGCTCTGGACGGCCGGGGCGGCCCCGGTGACGCGCGCCATCACCGCGGCGGGCGGCAGCCCGAGCTCGCGGCGCTCGGCGAACTCGCGCGCGGCGTGCCAGGCCGGGTCCCAGCGCACCAGGGCCTCGACCGGCGGCAGGCCGGCCGGGGCGAGCAGCACGACGGTGCCCCCGGCCGAGGCCGGTCGCACCAGCGAGGCGGCGGCGGCCCAGCGGCGCAGCGCCTCCTCGCCCGCCCGCAGGTCGGGCCGCTCGAGCAGGGCCCAGCCGTCGAGCAGCAGGGCCGCGGCGTAGCCGCCGGGGGCGACCGGCTCGGCCCCCGGCGTGGCGATGACGAGGGAGGGCGCCGCGGCGACCGCGTCGAGCACCTCCCCCCCGCCGGAGGTGTGCACCGGGACGCCGGGGAAGGCCCGGCCGAGCTCCTCGGCCGTGCGGCGCTGGCCGACCACGGTCGAGCGCACCCGGTCGTTCCCGCAGGCGGGGCAGCGCCAGCCGGCCGCCGTCCGCCCGCACCAGCGGCACACCGGCGGGGCGTCGGCGCCGGTCAGCTGCAGCGGGCCGGCGCAGTGGCCGCAGCGGGCGTTCGCGCGGCAGTGCGCGCA
>NZ_JBZYWI010000133.1:0-8742 GCF_058932755.1 Quadrisphaera sp. DVD1 | reverse complement strand
GGCGGACGCGCTCGGCCGCCCGCAGCTTGACCGAGGCGGCCCGCGGGTTCGCGGCGACCTCCTCCTCGGGGGCCAGCTCGGCGCCCTTGGTCAGCAGGCGCAGCCGCGGCGCGTGGCCGGGCAGCTCGACGGGCAGCTCGGGCGGCGCGGTGCTGCTCGCACCGGCCGCCAGCACCTGCTTGACCATCCTGTCCTCCAGGGAGTGGTAGGCCATGACGACGATCCGGCCGCCGACGGCGAGGGCGTCGACGGCCGCCGGCAGGGCGGCCCGCAGGGCGTCGAGCTCGCCGTTGACCTCGATGCGCAGCGCCTGGAACGTGCGCTTGGCCGGGTTCCCCCCGGTGCGGCGGGTGGCGGCGGGCACCGAGGCCCGCACCAGGTCCACGAGGCGCGCGCTGCGCTCGAAGGGCTCGCGCTCGCGCTCGCGCACGACGGCGTCGGCGATCCGCTTCGCGAACCGCTCCTCGCCGTAGGTGCGCAGCACGCGCGCCAGGTCGGGCGAGGAGTAGCTGTTGAGGACGTCGGCGGCGGTGAGCCCGGCGGTGGGGTCCATCCGCATGTCGAGGGGGGCGTCCTGGGCGTAGGCGAAGCCGCGGTCGGCCTCGTCCAGCTGCAGCGAGGACACGCCGAGGTCGAGCAGCACGCCCTGGACGGCGTCGACGCCCAGGTCCTCGAGCACCTCGGGCAGGGCGTCGTAGACGGAGCGGACGAGCGTGGTGCGGTCCGACCACGGCTCCAGGCGGGCGGCGGCCAGCTCCAGGGCCTGCGGGTCGCGGTCGATGCCCACGAGCCGGACCTGCGGGCACCGCTCCAGCAGCGCCTGGCTGTGGCCGCCCAGACCCAGGGTGGCGTCGACGACCACGGCGCCGGGAGCGCTCAGCGCGGGGGCCAGGAGGTCCACGCAGCGGTCGAGGAGGACCGGGACGTGCCGCTGGTCGGTCCGCTGCTCCATGTCCTCCCTCTCCCTGCCGTGGCCAGTGTGACTCATGGTGCTCTTGTGACTCAACAGGGATCTCAACGCGACCGTCCGGCCAGGTCCCCATCCGCTCCACGTGCGCCGGGGGCGCCGTGCGGCCTGACACCGGGGAAGGTGCGTCAGGACGCGAGGAGCGGCTGGAGGCCTGGCCGGACGGGGGTGCCGAGCGGGACGCGCCCACAGGTGGGCGGCACCGCGCGGCCGGCGCTCAGCGGGTCAGAAGAGCCCGGGGACGACCTCCTCGGCGGTGGCGGAGAAGGCGCCCTCCTGCTCGGCGAGGTAGGCCGACCACGTGGCCTGGTCCCAGATCTCCACCCGGGAGCCGGCCCCGATCACGGCGCAGTCGCGGGTCAGCCCCGCGTAGCTGCGCAGCGCAGGCGGCACGGTGATCCGCCCCTGCCGGTCCGGCACCTCGTCGGAGGCCCCGGACAGGAGCACCCGCAGGTAGTCGCGAGCCTGCTTGCTCGACAGCGGCGCCTGGCGCAGCTGGTCGTGCAGCCGCTCGAACTCGGCCACGGGGAAGACGTAGAGGCAGCGGTCCTGACCGCGCGTGACCACCAGGCCGTCGGCCAGCTGGTCGCGGAAGCGCGCCGGGAGGATCAGGCGGCCCTTGTCGTCCAGGTGCGGGGAGTGCGTGCCGAGGAACACCCCCGACCACCCCCCGCAGAACGGGAGCACCACCCGCGCTCCTCATGCCCTCCACATTACTCCACTACCCCCCACCGTCAATGATCAACGGCTCATCTCGGCCGGCACCCGGGGCATCTGCGCAGGTCACAGGGGTGGTGCGAGGAGGAGGGCCGCTGCGGGCGGTGGCGCGTCGCCGTCCCCACCCCGCCGGACGGCCCCCGCCGGAGCGCTCGGAGGGGGGCGCGGGGGCCGCGGGCGAGCGGCCCGGGCGCCGGAGTGGAGCGCCGTGGAGGCCGGGTGACGTAGCGTTCGCCCGTGTCGCTGACGCAGCCGCAGGAGCACGAGCTCGACCGCGAGGGTCTCGACGACCTCGCGCAGGTTATGTCGAGGGTGCGCGCGGCGGTGGAGTCGGTCGTCGTCGGCAAGCAGGACGTCGTCCGCACGGCGGTGACCGTCCTGCTCGCCGAGGGGCACCTGCTCGTCGAGGACGTGCCCGGCGTGGGCAAGACGCTGCTCGCCAAGGCCCTGGGGCAGGCGACCGGCTGCACCGTGCGGCGCGTGCAGTTCACCCCCGACCTCCTGCCCAGCGACCTGACCGGCGTGAGCGTCTACGACGCCTCCTCCCGCAGCTTCGAGTTCAAGCCCGGCCCGGTCTTCGCCAACGTCGTCGTCGGCGACGAGATCAACCGGGCCTCCCCCAAGACGCAGTCGGCGCTGCTGGAGTGCATGGCGGAGCGCCAGGTCACCGTGGACGGGCTGACCTACCCGCTCCCCCCGCCGTTCATGGTGGTGGCCACGCAGAACCCCTCGGAGATGGAGGGCACCTACGCGCTCCCCGAGGCGCAGCGCGACCGCTTCATGGCGCGCGTCTCGATGGGCTACCCGTCGCAGGACGCCGAGCTGGCCATGCTCGACCAGCACGGCGCGAACGACCCGCTCGAGGACCTGCTGCCCGTGGCCGACCCCGAGTCCGTGCGCCGGGCGGCGGTCACCGCCTCGGGGATCCACGCCTCGCCGGCGGTGAAGCAGTACCTCCTCGACCTCGTCGCCGGGACGCGCGCGCACCCCGACGTGGCCCTGGGCGCCTCGCCCCGCGCCAGCCTCCACCTGCTGCGGGCCGCCCGCGCCGCGGCGGCGCTGGACGGCCGCGACCACGTCCTGCCCGACGACGTCCAGGAGCTGCTGGCGCCGGTGCTGGCCCACCGGCTGATGCTCACCCCCGACGCCCAGATGGGGCAGCGCTCGGTCACCGACGTGCTCGACGGGCTCCTCCGGTCGGTCGCGATCTCCTCGGGCCCGAGGACCGCGGGGCGGTGAGCCTCCTGCGCGGGCTCACGCCTCGCGGGCGCGGTGTGCTCGCGGCGGGGGCCGGCGCGAGCGTCTGCGGGCTGCTCCTGGGCCAGCGCGACCTGCTGCGGATCGCCGTCCTGCTCCTCGTGCTGCCCCTGCTGAGCCTCCTGCTCGCCGCCCGCGGCGGGCAGCGGCTCTCCGCCACCCGCACCACCACCCCGGCCCGGGTGCCGGCCGGCGCGAGCACGCGCGTGCGGCTCGACCTCAGCAACCCCTCGCGAGTGCCCACCGGGGTGCTGCTCGCCCAGGACGTGCTCCCGCACGCCCTGGGCCCGGCCCCGCGCTTCGTGCTCGACCGCCTGGGCCCCGGGCGGGCGAGCGCCGTCGCCTACACCGTCCACCCCGCGGCCCGCGGGCGCCACCGCGTGGGGCCGCTGGGCGTGCGGGTGACCGATCCCCTCGGCCTGTGCGAGGTGCCCGTGCGCGTGGGCGGCACCGACCCCCTGCTCGTGCTGCCCCGCGTCGAGCCGCTGCCGGCCCTGCTCGGGGCCAGCGGCTGGAGCGGGGGCGGCGAGGACGGCGAGCGCAGCGCCGTGGCCGCCGGCGAGCACGGCACCGGCACCCGCGAGTACCGCTCCGGTGACGACGTGCGGCGGGTGCACTGGCGCTCCACCGCCCGCCGCGGGGAGCTGATGGTGCGCCAGGACGAGCAGCCGCGCCAGCAGCGCGCCACGGTGGTCCTGGACCGCCGCGCCCGCGCCCACACCGCCGGCGGGCCCCGCTCGTCCTTCGAGCGGGCGGTCTCGGCCGCCGCCTCGGTGGCCACCGCCCTGGCCGCGGCCGGCACCGGGGTGCGCGTGGTCAGCGGCGAGCGGGCGGGGCGCTGGGTCGAGGGGCCCTCGGCGGCGGCGGCCGGCCTGCTCGACGACCTCGCCGACGTCCAGCTCGGCGACGAGGGCGAGCTGGCGGCCGCGCTGCGGGCGGTGGCGGCCTCCGGGCAGGACGGGCTCGTCGTGGCGGTGCTCGGCCGCCTGGGGCCGTCCGACCTCGCCCTCCTGGCCCGGGTGCCCGAGCGCGGAATGCGCGCGGTCGCGCTGCTGCTGGGTGAGCAGGGGGGTCCGCGCGAGCAGGCTCCCGGCCTCGCGCTGCGGCGCGCGGGCTGGACGGTGCTGGACGTGGCCCACGAGGACTCGCTGGCCGCGGCGTGGGCGAGGCTGGGAGGAGCGGCATGAGCGTGCTCGGAGGACCCCGCGCGGCGGGCGCGGTGGCGGTGCTGGCCGTCGCCGCCGGCCTGAGCCCCGTGGTCGAGGGCGGCTCGTGGCTGCGCGACGTCGCGCTGGCCACCGCGGTGGTCGCCGGCCTCGGTGCGGTCCTGGGCCGCACGCGCGCGCCCGCCCCCGCGGCCCTCGCCGCCCAGCTCGCCGGGCTCGTCGTCCTGCTCTGCGTGCTGTACGCCCCCGCCCAGGCGGTGCTGGGCCTGCTGCCCGGGCCGTCGGCCTGGGGCCGGGGGGTCGACCTCGTGGCCGAGGGGCTGTCCGTGGTGCGCGAGCAGGCCGCGCCGGTGCCCGACGCCGTCGGGCTGCGCTTCCTCATCACCGCCGGCGCCGGCGTGCTGGCGCTCGTCGTCGACGGGCTGGCCGTGCGCGCCCGCCGCCCCGCCCTGGCCGGCCTGCCGCTGCTCGGCGTCCACTGCACCGCGCTCGTCTTCGCCCCCGGCGGCCTGGGCTGGGGCTGGTTCGCCCTCGCCGCCGGCGGCTACCTGCTGCTGCTCGGCGCCGACGCCCCCGAGCGGGTCTCGCGCTGGGGGCGCCTGGTCAACCGGCGCCCGGCGGGCGACGCGGCCGGCTCGGGCGCGTGGGGCTGGGGCGCCGCGGGGCGCACCGCCGCCGTCGCCTCGGTGGCGCTCGCCGTGGTCGCGCCGGTCCTCGTGCCGGGGGTCACCGCAGGCGCCGACGTGCGCGGCTCGGGCTCGGGCACCGGCTCCGGCGGGGCGATCGACGCGGTGGACCCGCTGCTGGACCTGCGCGCGGACCTGGGGACGCGGGGCGACGCGGTGGTGCTGAGCTACCGCACCGGCGTGGAGTCGCCGCAGCCCCTGCGGATCGTCACCGTGGACACCTTCGACGGCGACACGTGGCGGCCCACCCCCGCGGAGGACCTCGAGGTCGCCGACCTGGACGACGGCATGCCCGCCGCGCCGGGGCTCGACGGCAGCACGCCCCGCGAGCGGGCCCGCTACGTGGTCACCGTCGGGGCGCTGCGCCAGCAGTGGCTGCCGCTGCCCTACCCGGCGGTGGACGTGGACGTCGACGGCGACTGGCGGGTGGACCCGAGCACGCTCAACGTCTCCGGCGAGGAGGGCCAGCGCACCCGGGCGGGCCAGCAGTACACCGCGGAGTTCCTCCAGGTGCAGCCGACCTCCGAGCAGCTGGCCGCGGCCCCGCCGGCGCCGGCGGACGTGGTCGCCGCCTACGGCACCGTGCCCGAGGACCTGCCGGAGGAGATCACCGCGACGGCCCGCGAGGTGACCGCCGACGCGTCCGACCCCTACGGCCGGGCCGTGGCCCTGCAGGAGTTCTTCCGCAGCGACGGCGGGTTCACCTACTCCCTCGACGCCCCCGAGCCGCGCAGCGCCAGCGCCCTGGCCGACTTCCTCGAGGACCGCTCGGGGTACTGCGTGCACTACGCCTCGGCGATGGCCGTGATGGCGCGCTCGCTGGGCATCCCCGCGCGGGTGGCGGTGGGCTTCCTCCCGGGGCGCCAGGGCACCGACTCCTGGCGGATCGGCCTGCAGGACGCCCACGCGTGGCCCGAGCTGTACTTCGCCGGCGCCGGCTGGGTGCGCTTCGAGCCGACGCCGGGCGCGCGCACGGGCGCGGCGCCGGAGTGGACCGTCCCGGTCGCGGCGCCGTCGGCGGTCCCGTCGGCGGCGGCCGGGGCGCAGCCCCAGGCCACCGCTCCGGCAGCGCCCGCACCGCGGTCGGACGCCGCCGAGGAGGGCGCCACCACCGCCACCGGCTCGGCGCAGGACCGGGCCGGCCTGCCCTGGCAGGTGCCGGTGGCCCTGGCCCTGGTGCTGGGGCTGGCCGCGGCCCCGCTGGTCAGCCGCTCCGTGGTGAGCCGGCGCCGCTGGTCGCGCGCCACCGGTGCCCAGCGCGCCGAGGCCGCGTGGCAGGACCTGGTCGAGCAGCTCGGCGACCTCGGCGTGGGGGTGCCGGCCTCGGCGACCCCGCGGCAGGTGGGGCGCACCCTCGTCGCGAGCGCGCCGCCGGAGGCCGTGGGCCGGCTGGTCAGCGCGGTGGAGGGCTCGCGCTACGCCGGCGCCCGGGTGGGCCCGGCCACGGACGACCTCCGCGCGGACGACCTCCCCGCGGACGTGCGCAGCGTCGTCGCGGCGATGGCGGCGACCCGGCCGCGGTCGGCGACGTGGCGCTGGCGGTGGTGGCCGACCTCGGGGATGGCGCACCTGCAGCGCGCGGCCTCACGCCGTCGGGGCCTGCGGCTCCGCCGGCCCTCCGGGCGAGGTGGCCGGGGCGCGCAGCAGTGAGGTGAGGGAGACCAGGGCCCAGACCCCTTCCAGCAGCAGGAAGCCCCACTGGCGCTCGAGGGCGGCCTCGACGGCGAGGATCGTCGACCCCACGAGGTTGGCGAGGACGTAGCTGCGCGAGGTGGTCGTCACGCGCCCGCGCTGGGCGAGCACGAACGGCACGAGGATGAGCAGCGACCCGACGACCTGCACGACCTGACCCACGACGAGGCTCCCGATCGCGTCGTCTTGTCAGGCCGGGTACGACGCGCCTCGTCCGGACGGCGCGCCTGCGCCGCGGGGGGTGGAGGGGACTAGCTCCAGCGGTCGTCGCGCCGGCGGTCCCAGCGCTGCTCGAGCCGCTGCATGAAGGTGCCGCTGCGGGCCGCGCCGCGCGAGCCGCGGGCCGGGTGGCGTCCGCGCGCGGCGGAGGAGCCGGTCCGCGGGGCGGGGCGGCCGTCCGGCCCGACCACGCCCACCGGGCCCGAGCGCGGGCTCGGCGACGAGAAGGCGTAGACCAGCCCGGCGAGCATGACGAGGAACGCACCGGCACCCAGCAGGACCCAGGCGTTGGCGACCGCGATCACCAGGAGGCCCAGGCCCACGAGCACGGCCAGGACGCCGATGATGATCCGTCGTCGGGCAGCGGGCGCGCTGCGCGGCCCGCGCATCGTGGAGGCGAAGCGCGGGTCGTCGGAGAGCAGCTGCTGCTCCATCTGCTCGAGCAGACGCTGTTCGTGGTCGGACAGCGGCACCGCGACCTCCTGGGTCGTGCCTACGTGAGCCCTCAGGATAGGTCCCCGACAGGGGTGTGGAAAGCCAGACGCCCGCTCGGTCGAGCCGGGTCGCCGGGGCGGTGGTCGGCCTGGTGCTCGGGCTGGTCCACGGGCAGGAGCGCGGCCGGGCGCACCGCTCCGGCGCCGAACCGGGCGCTGGCGGCGTCCACCGCCTGGTCCGCCTCCCGCCAGCCGTGCTCGCGCTCGTCGAGCAGCAGCTGGCGGGGTGCCCGGGCGGCGTCCACCAGGCCCTCCACCCGCACCCCCACGAGGCGGATCCTGGCCCGCTCCAGGCCCAGCGCGGCCCACAGCGCCACGGCGGTGGCGTAGACGTCCTGGCTGACGTCGGTGGCCTCGCGCAGGGTCCGCGAGCGGGTGATCGTGGTGAAGTCGGCGAAGCGCACCTTGAGCACCACGGTGCGCCCGGCCAGCCCCGCCGCGCGCAGCCGCGCGGCCGTGCGCTGGGACAGGCGCAGCAGCTCGCGCAGCACCACCCGCGGGTCGCTCACGTCGCGGGCGAAGGTCTCCTCGGCCCCGGTGCTGCGCTCGGGCTCGGACGCCACCACCCGGCGGGGGTCGTGGCCCCAGGACAGCGCGTGCAGGGAGGAGCCGAGGGCCTCGCCCAGCGCGCGGCGCAGCGTCGCCTCCCCGGTGTGGGCCACGTCACCGACGGTGGCCAGGCCCAGGCGCAGCAGCTGCTCCTCGGTGCGCTCCCCCACGCCCCACAGCGCCCCCACCGGCAGCGGGTGCAGGAAGGCCAGCACCTGGTCGCGGGGCACGACGAGCAGGCCGTCCGGCTTCGCGCGCGCGGAGGCCAGCTTGGCCACCGACTTGGTCGTCGCGACGCCCACCGAGCAGGTGACCCGCTGCTCGTCGGCGACCCGGTCGCGGATCTCCTGGGCGATCTGCGCCGGGCTGCCCATCCGCCGCACCGCGCCGCTGACGTCGAGGAAGGCCTCGTCCAGGGACAGCGGCTCCACCAGCGGGGTGACGGCGGCGAAGACCGCCATCACCGCGCGCGAGACCTGCGCGTAGCGCTCGTGGTCGGGCTCGAGGACGACCGCCTGCGGGCACAGCCGCCGCGCGCGCCCCACCGGCATCGCCGAGTGCACGCCCGCCGCGCGCGCCTCGTAGCTGGCCGAGAGCACCACGCCGCGGCTGCCGCCGCCGCCGACCACGACCGGCCGCCCGACGAGGTCGGGGCGGGCCAGCAGGGACACCGAGGCGTAGAAGGCGTCCATGTCCACGTGCAGCACGGTGCAGCCCGCGTCGTCCCCGGACAGCCCCGCGCCGGCCGCACCGGCCCCGGGTCGCTGGAGCTGGCGGGAGGTCATCGGCCCGAGCTCCCCGGGCTGGCGTGCCACAGGGGGCGCGGGGGCCGGCGCCGCGCGCGCCGCTCGAGCGCCTCCTCGTCCGCCGCACCCACCCGCGAGCGCGTGTCCTTGACGTCGCCGCCGGCCGGCTCGAGGTCGGCGTAGGGCGACTGCCGGAACCCGCTGGCGTGCACGAGCACCCGGCGCTGCCCGCCGACCTCCTCGGGGGCG
>NZ_JBZYWI010000132.1:0-8803 GCF_058932755.1 Quadrisphaera sp. DVD1 | reverse complement strand
ACGACGTCGGGGCTCGGCGCGATGCCCGGCGGCACGCGCTGGGGGCCGGCCTCGGGCGGGCGCGGCAGGTCCTGGGGGTGCAGCCGCACGGCGACGAGGGCGACGTCGTCCTCCCGGCGGCTCGGCAGCATGCGGGCCAGCACCTCGTCGCACAGGTCGTCCACGTCGCGGTGGCCGAGCTCCTCGAGGGTCTCCTGGAGCTTGACCAGGCCGTCCTCGAGGGACTGCCCGCGGCGCTCGACGAGCCCGTCGGTGTAGAGCAGGACGATGGCGTCGCGGTCGAGGGCGACCTCGGACTCGCGGCGGGAGGTGTCGGCCAGGACGCCGAGCAGCAGGTCGGAGGTCAGGCCGCTCAGCGCCGTGACGGTCCCGTCCGCGCTGATGACCATGGGCGGGGGGTGGCCGGCGTTGGACCAGCGCAGGCGCGTCACGCCGCGGGCGCGCTCGCTGGCGTCCTGCTCCAGGCGCGCGACGACGGCGGTGGCGGTCGTGCCCACCTGGAGCGTCTCCATCACCTCGTCGACCTTGCGCAGCACGTGCGCCGGGCCCTCGCCGGTGGCCACCGCGATCCCGCGCAGGAGGGTGCGCACCTGGCTCATGGCCGCAGCGGCGCGGGTGTCGTGGCCGACGACGTCGCCGATGACGACCATCGTGGCGCCGTCGGGCTGGAGGAAGGCGTCGTACCAGTCCCCGCCCACCTGCGCGGCCTCGGCGGCCGGGACGTAGCGCACGACGACCTGGGAGTGGTCGGGCTCGGGCGGGGCGGTGAGCAGGGAGCGCTGCAGGCCCTCGGCCAGGTCGCGCTGCTGGCGGTACAGCCGGGCGTTGTCGAGCATGACGCCCGCGCGGTCGGCGACGCGCGCGATCGTCGTCAGGTCGGCGTCGCCGAAGGGGCCCCGCTCGGCGCCGGTGCAGAGCGTGAGCAGGCCCACGGGTCCCTCACGACCGCGCAGGGGCTGGACGACGACGGCCTCCGGCGCCAGCCGGGCGAGCACGTCGCGCACCGGGCCGGGCCGCATCATGCCCAGCGCCGCGGTGGTGGCGCCGGACCGCAGGTGCTGCGGCTGGCCGCTCTCCATGGCGCGCACGAACAGGGAGTCGTCGGTGAGGGCGGCCAGGCGCGTGCGGGCGTAGGTCTCGGCCGCCTCCTGGAGCGCCGGGTCGCGGTGGCGCGCGGCGGCGTGGCGCAGCCCGCGCCGGCGGCCGGCCTGCTGGTCGTCGTCCAGCAGCGTGACGATGCCCCAGTCGGCCAGCCCGGGGACCACGAGCCGCACCAGGCGCTCGGCGCCCTCCGCGGGGTCCAGCGTGGCGACCAGCTCCTCGGTGATCCGGTCGAACAGCGCCGCCTGGCGGGCCTCCTGCTCGGTGCGCTCCTGCAGCCGCCGCCGGGCGGTGACGTCGAGGAAGTAGACCGCCAGACCCTCGGGGTTGCGCCAGGCCCGCACCTCGTACCAGGCGTCCAGCGGCGCGGGGTAGTAGGCGTCGAAGGCCACCTGCTCCCCGGTGTCCATCGCGCGGCGGTAGTGCGTCTCGAAGTCCGACCCGACGGCGGCGGGGAACAGCTCCCACACCTCGCCGCCCAGCAGCTCGGCCCGGGAGCGGCCGAGGACGGTCTCGGCCTGGGGGTTCACGTACGTGAAGCGCCAGGAGGGGTCGAGCGAGAAGAAGGCGGTGGACATCGACTCGAGCACCACCGCGAGGCGCGCGTCGGCCTCGCGGTGAGCGGTGACGTCCCACGCAGCGCCGAGCAGGCGGACCGGCGTCCCCCTCTCGTCGGCCAGGACGCGCCCGCGAGCGCCGATCCAGCGCACGCGGGTGTCGGGCAGGACGATGCGGTACTCGGAGTTGAACTCCCCGCGGGCCTCGATCGCGGCACGCAGGTCGGCGGTGACCCGCGCCTGGTCCTCGGGGTGCAGGCGGGCGCTGAACCCCGCGAAGGACTGGTCGAAGTCGCCGGACTCGTAGCCGAACAGCTCGATGAGGCGCCGGTCCCAGCCCAGGGCGCCGCCGACGAGGTCCCAGTCGAAGGTCCCGATGCCCGCGGCCGTGGTCGCCAGCTCCAGCAGCTCCCGGCGCGCCGCCTCGGCGTCCAGCGGGACGGCGTCGGCGGGCAGCTCGGCGGCGCCCAGGAGGGGGGCCTCCCAGAGCGCCGCGTCGTCGACGCCGGCCCCGCTGGCGTCGTCCCGGCGATCTGGCACGTGCTCCTCCTCGGCTCTGCCGCCGCGGTCGACCCGTCCGGCGGCGGCCCTCCATCATCGCCGACGGACGCCGAGCAGGCGCGGTCGCGCTGGCGGGCGGGCCTGCTTAGATGGTTCTGCGCGGCAGTGCTGTGCCGCGCGCCACTCGATGAGGAGGACCGTGAGCGAGCCACGACCGTCCGCGCAGCTCTCTGTGCAGCTGTACACCGTGCGCGAGCTGCTGGCCGAGGACCTGCCGGGCACGCTGCAGCGCCTGGCCGACCTCGGCTTCACCCTGGTCGAGCCGTTCGGCGTGATGGACAACGCCGAGGCGCTGGGGCAGGGCCTGGCCGCCGCCGGGCTCGGCGCGCCCACCGCGCACCAGCGCTACCTCGACGCCACGGCCGAGGAGCTGGAGACCGTGTTCGCGACCGCTGCCGGTCTGGGCATCGCCACGCTCATCGACCCGCACGTCGAGCGCGCGCGCTGGGGCTCCCGGGAGGACGTCGAGAAGACGGCGGCCGCGCTGAACGCCGCCGCCGGGATCGCCGCGCGCCACGGCGTCCGCGTGGGCTACCACAACCACGCCCACGAGCTCGAGAGCGTCCTGGACGGCACCACGGCCCTGGAGGTCTTCGCCGCCGCCCTCGACGACGGCGTCGCCCTGGAGGTCGACACCTACTGGGCGGCCGTCGGCGGCCAGGACCCGGTGGCCCTGCTCGGGCGCCTCGGGGACCGCGTGGAGGCGCTGCACGTCAAGGACGGGCCGGCGACCGCGGAGAACAAGGACCAGGTCGCCGTGGGCAGCGGCAGCCTGCCCATCCGCGAGATCATCGAGGCGGCGCCCTCCGCGCTGCGCGTCATCGAGCTCGACGACTCCCGGGGCGACCGCTTCCAGGCCGTGGCCGACAGCTTCGCGTGGCTGACCGCGCAGGGCCTCGCATGAGCGGCAGCGGGCGCGTCGGCGTCGGCGTCATCGGCGCCGGCGTCATCTCCAGCCAGTACCTGACCAACCTCACGGCCTTCCCCGACCTGGACGTGCGCTTCGTCGCCGACCTCGACGAGGAGCGCGCTCGCTCCAGGGCTGAGGAGTTCGGCGTGCCCGGCTCCGGGTCGGTCGCCGAGCTGCTCGCGGACGACGCGATCGAGGTCGTCGTCAACCTCACGATCCCCGCGGTGCACGTCGAGGTGGCGCTGCAGTGCCTCGCCGCGGGCAAGCACGTCTGGAGCGAGAAGCCGTTCGCCCTGGACCGCGAGAGCGGCCAGCAGCTGCTCGAGGCCGCCCACGCGGCCGGCCTGCGGGTCGCCACGGCCCCGGACACCTTCCTCGGCGCCGGGCTGCAGAGCTCGCGCCGCCTCGTCGAGTCCGGGCGCATCGGCGCGCCGCTCACGGCGCTGACCCTCCTGCAGAGCCCCGGGCCGGAGTCCTGGCACCCGAACCCCGACTTCCTCTTCCAGGAGGGCGCGGGGCCCCTGTTCGACATCGGCCCGTACTACCTGACCGCCCTGGTCCAGCTGTTCGGCCCGATCGTCCGGGTCAGCGCCGCGACCTCGCAGGCGAAGGCGACGCGCACCATCGGCTCCGGCCCCCGCGCCGGGGAGGAGTTCGCGGTCACCGTCCCCACCCACGTCAGCGCCCTGTACGAGTTCGCCAGCGGCCAGACCGCGCAGAGCGTCTTCAGCTTCGACTCCAAGCTGCGGCGCACGCAGTTCGAGGTCGCCGGCGTCGAGGGCACCCTCGTGGTCCCCGACCCGAACACCTTCGACGGCGAGCTTCTCGTGCACGACGGCGGTGACGAGCCGGTCAGCCTGCCCTCGACCGGATCGACCTCGACCCGCGGCACGGGCGTGCTCGAGCTGGCGCGCGCGATCCGGGCCGGCGTGCCGGAGCGGGCCTCCGGCGAGCTGGCCTTCCACGTGCTCGACGTCATGGTGGCGACCATCGAGTCCGGGACGAGCCGGGCCCCGGTCGACATCGCCAGCTCGGTGGACGTCGCGCCGGCGCTGCCCGAGGACTGGGACCCCACGGCCGCCACCCTGGAGTGATCAGCCGGCGGGACCGCGACGTCGCGCTGCTCGTCGCCGGGTGCCTCTTCATGGAGAACCTGGACGGCACGATCGTCGCCACGGCGGCACCGGCGATGGCCCGGTCGCTGGACGTGCCGACGACCTCGATCGGCCTGGTGGTCACCTCCTACCTGCTGACGCTGGCGGTTCTCATCCCGGTCAGCGGGTGGATGGCGCGCCGCTGGGGCGCCCGGCGGGTGTTCCTCTCGGCGATCGTCGTCTTCACGCTGGCGTCCCTGGCGTGCGCGCTGAGCACCGACCTCGTGCAGCTGGTCGCGCTGCGCGTCGTCCAGGGCGCCGGCGGGGCGATGATGGTGCCGGTCGGGCGCTTCGTCGTCCTGGCCAGGGCCGACAAGGGCGACCTCATGCGCGTGGTCGCCTGGATCACCTGGCCGGGGCTGCTCGCGCCGGTGGTGGCCCCGCTCGTCGGAGGGGCGCTGACCACCTACGCGTCCTGGCACTGGATCTTCCTCGTCAACCTGCCCCTGGGGGCCCTGGCCCTCGTCGTGGCGTGGCGGCTGCTCCCTGAGCCGCCGCGCGAGCAGCCCCAGCCGCTCGACCGGCTCGGGGTCCTGCTCACCTGCGCGGGCCTCGGCGGGCTGGCGTGGACCGCCCACCTCCTCTCGGAGCCGGCGACCCCGTGGGGGCCGACGGTGGCCTGGGGGGTGGGCGCGCTCGCGCTGACCGCGTGGGCGGTGCTGCACCTGCTGCGCGCGGAGGCGCCCCTGGTGGACCTGCGCTCCCTGCGCGTGGCGACCTTCCGGGCCTCGGTGACGGGCAGCTCGCTGTTCTGGATCGCGGTCGGCGCGGCGCCGTTCCTGCTGCCGCTGCTCTTCCAGGACGTCTTCGGGTGGAGCCCGGTGCGGGCGGGAGCCGTCGTGCTCTTCGTGTTCGTGGGCAACGTGGCGATCAAGCCGGCCACGAGCTGGCTGCTGCGGCGGTACGGCTTCCGCGCCGTCCTGCTCGCCTCGACGGCGGGCGTGGCGGCGAGCCTCGTGGCGCTGGGCGCCGTCACCGCCGCCACGCCCCTGGTGGTGACCGCGGCGCTGTGCGTGCTCAGCGGCGTGGCCCGCTCGGTGGGGTTCACCGCCTACAACACCGTGGCGTTCAGCGACGTCCCGGTCGCGGGCATGCGCGACGCGAACACCCTCGCGGCCACCGCCCAGCAGCTGGGCGCGGCCTTCGGGGTCGCCGCCGCCACCGTGGCCCTGCGCGCCGGCGAGCCGCTGGGCGGCCTGCTGCCGGGCAGCCCGACCGACGCCAGCGCCTACACCGCCGCGTTCGTGCTGCTCGCCGCGGTGGCGCTCGCGGCGACCGCGGTGGCGACGAGGCTCCACCCGGAGGCCGGGGCGGCGGTCCGCGGCGGCAGCCGGTCCTCGAGGCAGCGGTAGCGGAGGCGGGGCCCCGGAGCACGCGCCCCGGGGCCCCGCCCTCGCCACCGCCTGGTCAGCGACCCGCGTGCTCGCCCTCCTGGGCGGCTTCGTGCTCCACGCGGTCCCCGGCCGGCGCGGGCGCGACGACCGCGGGCTCGGCGTCGGCGCCCCCGGCGGCCACCGCGGGCGCCGGCAGGTCCGCCTCGTCGTAGACCGCCTCACCGCGCGCGACCATCCCGGCGACGTCGGACAGCGGGATCTCCTTGAGCAGCAGGGCGAGCACCAGGGCGACCGCGAAGGCCGGCAGCAGGTACCCGAACACCGGCGCCAGGGCGTCGGCGTAGGCGCCGACGATGGCCGTGCGCAGCGGCTCCCCGGCGGCGTGCACGAGCGTGGGCACGAGGCTGTCGGGGGAGGTGATGCCCGCTGCCGCGGCCTCCGCGGCGTTGGCGCTCAGCGCGCCCCCGAGGTTCTCGGCCAGCCGGTTCGTGAAGATGGTGCCGAACACCGCGACGCCGAGCGTGGCGCCCACCTCGCGGAAGTAGTTGTTCGTCGCGGTCGCGGTGCCGAGGTCCCGGGCGGCCACGGCGTTCTGGGCGACCAGCACGACGATCTGCATGATCAGGCCCAGGCCGAGCCCCATGACGAAGAGCTGCACGCCGACGACCCACACCGGCGTGGAGCCGGACAGCGTCGTCATCCACAGCATCGCGGCGGCCACGACGAGCACGCCCGCGATCGGGAAGACCTTGTACCGGCCGGTCCGCGAGGTGGCGATGCCCGAGCCGATGACCGTGATGAACAGGCCGCCCATCATCGGCAGCATGAGCAGGCCCGAGTCGGCCGCCGAGGTGCCAGAGGCCATCTGCAGGAAGGTGGGCAGGAAGGCGATCGCGGAGAACATGCCGAGCCCGACAGCGGCTCCCAGAGCGGTGGCCACGACGAAGGTGCGGTTCCGGAACAGCCCCATCGGGATGATCGGCTCCTCCGCGCGCAGCTCGATGAGCACGAAGGCGATCACGGCCACGGCGAAGACGGCCATGAGGCTCAGCGCCTGCCAGGAGCCCCAGCCCTCGCGGCCGCCGAAGTCGGTGAAGAAGATCAGCGAGGCCGTGGTGGTGGACAGCGCGACGACGCCGGCGTAGTCCAGGCGCGCGGTGCTGTGCTTGCGGGGCAGGCTCAGGGCGAACCAGGCGATGGCGATGGCGGCCAGCCCGATCGGGACGTTGATCCAGAAGGCCCACTGCCAGCCGAGGCTGTCGTGGTCGGTGAAGTAGCCGCCGAGCAGGGGCCCCGCGATGGCCGAGAGGCCGAAGATCGCGCCGAGCGGACCCATGTACTTGCCGCGCTCACGGGCCGGGACGACGTCCGCGATGATCGCCTGCGCCAGGATCATCATCCCGCCGCCGCCGAGGCCCTGGATCCCGCGCCAGACGACGAACGCGGTGAAGTTCGTGGCCAGCGCCGCGCCGACGCTCGCCGCGGTGAAGAGGCCGATCGCGACGAGGAACAGGGTCCGGCGTCCCCACAGGTCGCCGAACTTGCCGTAGATGGGCATGACGAGCGTGCTCGCCAGCAGGTAGGCGGTCGTCACCCACGCCATGTGGGACACGCCGCCGAGGTCGCCGACGATCGTGGGCATCGCGGTGGACACGATCGTCTGGTCGAGGCTGGAGACGAGCATGCCCGCCACCAGCGCCGAGAAGATCAGGTTGATCCGGCGGCGGGTGAGGACGATCGGGGCCGCGCCGGGCGGCGCGGTCGGGGTGGGGGTGGGGGCGGTGGGCACGGGGCTCCTCGGGTGGCGGTCAGCGTCGGACGTCGGGGGTGGTGCTCAGGGCTGCGGCGGCGTCGGCGCGGGCCCGGTCCAGGTGGTCGTGCAGGGCGGATCCGTCCACGGCCTCGAGCCACTCGTGGCAGGCGCTGCGGACGACCGCGTGCGCGACGGCGGCCGCGCACCGGCAGCTCGCGTCCGCGGCCGGCAGGCCGCGGCGCTGAGCGACGAGCTGGGCGATCTCCTGCTCGTGCGCCATCTGGCGCGCCAGGTGCGCGGCCAGCAGCCGCGGCTCGCGCTCGGCCAGCTCGAGGGAGGCGCGCAGGCCCGCGCGCCCCTCGTGGGCGACCGTCGCGGACGGGTCCAGCAGGGCCACGAGGTCCGCCAGCAGGTCTCCCGTGGGGCCGCCGTCGAGGAACGCCGCGCGTGCGACCGGCGTCCCGACCGGCGGCTCGTCGCCGAGGACGGCCGACTCCTTCGACTCGAAGTAGTTGAAGAAGGTGCGCACGGACACCCCCACCTCGGCGCACACGAGCTCGACCGTGACGCCGTCGAGCCCGTGCGCGCGGGCGAGGGCGCGGGCGGCGGCGCTGAGCTGCCGGCGGGTCTCCGCCTTCTTCGCCTCGCGCAGGCCACCGCTCGCAGATTCGTGCACGTCATGCATTCTTGCACGACGTGCAACGTTTCGGTGGGACGACGGCCGCGCCGTCGCTCCTCCGGCCCAGCGCTGTTCCTGAGCCGCCCGCTGCGGGATGATCGGGCATGGACACCGGTGAGCACGACGTGGTGGAGCGGGTCTCGCCCGACGGTGGTGTGGTCGTGGGTGACGACGGGTCCGACGGTGCGCGCAAGGCGATCCTCTTCGGGCTGGAGGAGGCGCGGCGCCGCGGCACGGCGCTGCACGTGCTCCGCGCCTGGACGATCAGCTCCGCGGTGCGCCCGCCCGGCGCCGCCTCCGGCTACGTCCCCAGCCTGCGCGAGTTCGAGCAGGGCACGCTGGAGGCCGAGCGCCGGCGGTTGCGCGGGATCTGCGGTGAGGAGTGCGGGGTGCCCGTCGAGGTCCACGTGGTCCACGGCCCGTCAGCGCAGGCCCTGATCGAGGCGTCGAAGACGTGCGACGTCGTCGTCCTCGGCTCCCGCGGGCGCGGAGGCTTCACCAGCCTCGTCCTGGGCTCCGTCGCGCTGCAGTCCGTCGCGCACGCCCACTGCCCGGTGATCGTGGTCCGCTGAGCCTGCGGGAACACCGCGCGGGCCCACCCCGTTGCCTCCCCCGGAGCAGCCGACCGGTGGCCCTCGCCGCCGACCCCGAGGGGTGGTCGCAGGGCCCCGCACGAGCAGGTATGGTTGTTCCACCGCAGCGGTTCCGGGAGCGATTCCCTGGGTCTTGACCCGGGGGTTCGGATCGGTTACGG
>NZ_JBZYWI010000131.1:0-9001 GCF_058932755.1 Quadrisphaera sp. DVD1 | reverse complement strand
GCGTGCACGTGTCGGCGGCGACGAGGCACGCCGCCCGCACCAGGTCGGTGAGTTGCGCGGCGTCCAGGGCGCGCAGGGCGTCCCGGGAGAGGAGGCGCCGGTCGTGCAGGTGGGCGAGGGCGCCCGCCGTGAACGCGTCCCCGGCGCCGACCGTGTCGACGACGGCGACCGGTGGCGCCGCGGCGCTCGCCGTCGCCACCGGGGTGCTGGCCACGGCGCCGTCCGCGCCGTGGGTGACGATCACGAGGGACGCCCCGGCGGCGAGCCACTGCGCGACGACCTCCTCCTCGCGGCGGTCCGGGTGCAGCCAGGCGAGGTCCTCGTCGCTGACCTTGACGATGTCGACCAGGGGCACCCAGGCGGCGAAGCGGCGCAGGTGCGCCGCCCGGTCGGGGACGAGGCCGGGCCTGATGTTGGGGTCCAGGCTGACCACCCGGCGCCCGGTCTGGCGCCGGAGCAGCCCCTCCAGGGTGGAGGCGACCGGTTCCAGGACGAGGGCGATCGACCCGAGGTGCAGGGCGGCTCCGTCGGGCAGGGCCGCGCCGTCCGGCAGCGCGGCCAGGTGCTCGGGCAGGAGCCCGCGGTCGGCGGCGTCCGCGGCGTGGAAGGAGTACGTGGCCTGGCCGTCGCGGAGGTGCACCGCGGCCAGGGCGGTGAGGTCGTCGGTGTCCACGAGGTGGGTCGGCAGCACGCCGGAGTCCGCCAGGTGGGCGCGCAGCAGCTGGCCGAAGCCGTCGCGGGACACCCTGGCGAGCAGGGCCGTCGGCACCCCGAGGCGGGCCAGGCCGACGGCCGTGTTGAGGCACGACCCCCCGGCGTGCGGCTCGTACGCGCGGGTGCCCCGCGCCGTCGTCGCCGGGGTGAGGTCGACGAGCGCGTCCCCCGCGACGACGACCGCCGGGTGCGGCCCGGCAGCAGCGGTCACGCCGAGGGCTCCCGGACCGCGTCCTCGAAGGCGGTCGCCGCCTCTGCGGTGAGCTCGTCCGCGAAGAACTGCTCCGCGACGGCGGGGGCCGTGGTGAAGCAGTCGATGCCGCGGCGGGCCAGGGTCACCATCGCGGGCACGTCGGGGATGCTGGCCAGCAGCACCCTGGTCGAGCTGCCGGTGGCGGTGAGCAGCTCGTGCATCGCGAGGACGTCGCCGATGCCGTCGCGGCCGGCGGCCGTGAGCCGCCGCAGGTAGGGGGCGATGTAGGTGGCGCCCGCCGCCGCCGCGACGATGGCCTGGCCGGGGTCGTACACGGCGGTCAGCAGCGTGGGCACGCCCTCGGCGGCGAGGGTCGCGCAGGCCGCGGTGCCGGCCCGGGTGGCGACGAGCTTGACGACCACCTCGTCGCCGAGGCCGCGCAGCTCCCGCCCGCGCTCGACCAGCGTCGCGGTGTCCTCCCCCCAGGCCTGGAAGAAGACCTCCCGCGCGCCGGCGGCGGTCGCCCAGCGGTGGATGTCGGGGATGTCGGCGACGCTGGCGCCGGCGCGCCGCAGGATCGTGGGGTTGGTGGTGACCCCGGCGAACAGGCCGGTGTCCAGCAGGCCCTCTGCGGCGGTGCGGTCTGCGGTGTCGAGGTAGAGCTGCACGGGTGGGTCCTTCCGAGGGGTCGCTACGAGAACCACATGCCGCCGTCGACGACGATCGACTGGCCGGTGATGTAGCCCGCGTCGGGGGAGGCGAGGAACGCGACGACGCCGGCGACGTCGTCAGGGGTCTCCAGGCGGCCCAGCGGGATGGCGGCGGCCATCGCGGCCATCTCCGAGCCGGGGGCGGTGCCGCGGCGGGCGGTCATCGCCTCGTCGATCGTCTCCCACATCGGCGTGGAGACGACCCCGGGGCTGTAGACGTTGGCCGTGATGCCGTGCTCGGCCAGCTCCTGGGCGACGGCCTGCGTCAGCCCGCGCACGGCGAACTTGGACGCCGAGTAGGCGCCCTGCCACTTCCCGCCGCGGTGCGCGGCCACGGAGGCGGCGCCGATGAGCCGCCCGCCCCGGCCCTGGGCGATCATCTGCCGCGCGGCGGCGCGGTAGCAGTGGAAGACCCCGGCCACGTTCACGTCCATCGTCCGCTGCCACTGCTCGGCGGTGGTGTCGACCAGGGGCGCCGTCGGGGCGATCCCGGCGTTCGCCACCATCACGTCCAGGCCACCGAACCGGTCGGCGTGGGCCTCGACGGCGGCGTCGACCGCGTCGGCGTCGCAGACGTCGAGCGGGACGACCGCGGCGGTCCGACCAGCGGCGGCCAGCCCGGCGACCAGGTCGTCGAGGGCGCTGCGCGTGGACGGCAGGTCCGCCACCGAGACGGCGTGGCCGTCCGCCGCGAGGCGTGCGGCGATGGCGCGCCCGATGCCGCCCGCAGCGCCGGTCACCATCGCCGAACGCGGCTGGCCCCCCTCGTGATCCGACATCGACGTCTCCACCGGCCCTCTGCTAGCGTGCTCATATGAGCGCTGCGCTCTCGTGTGAGTCACATGCTCATCGGTGCGGCGACCGGGTGTCAAGGGCGGAGGCCCCGTGCACGACCTGATCACGGCCCTGGTGGCCCGCCGCTTCTACGTCGACGGCCGCACGAAGAAGCAGGTCGGCGACGAGCTCGGCATCTCCCGGTTCAAGGTGGCGCGCATCCTCGAGCAGGCCGTGCGCGACGGCGTCGTCCGCATCGAGATCGACGTGCCGCCCGAGGTCGACCTCGACCTGTCCCAGGAGGTGGCGAGCCGGTTCGGCCTCCGTCAGGCGCTGGTGGTCAAGGGGGTGGACGGCGATCCGGGGGCGACCCGGCGGCAGGTGGGCCAGGCCTGCGCGGCGCTGCTGGCCCAGCGCCTGTCCGAGGACGACGTGCTCGGCGTCTCCTGGGGGCGGAGCCTGCACGCCCTCACCGACGTGCTGCCGCGGCTGCCGGCGGCCACCGTCGTGCAGGTGGTGGGCAGCGTGCCGAGCGCGGACCTGAACCTCAACTCGCTGGAGCTGCTCCGGCGCCTGGGGGAGAGCACGGGCGGCGCCGTCCACGCGCTGCACGTGCCGATGATCGTGGACTCGCCCGACGTGGCGGCCTCGCTGCGGTCGGTCGACTCCGTCGCGGCGACCCTGTCGACGTTCTCCCGCCTGACCTGCGCCCTCGTCGGCATCGGGGCGTGGCACCGACACGGGTCGTCCCTGCGCTCGGCGCTGCCGGACCGGATCGTGCAGGACCTCGACGAGGCCGGCGCCGTGGCGGACGTCTGCTCGACCGTCCTCGACGCGGACGGCGAGGTCGTCGGTGGCGGTGCGGTGCCGGCCCGCGCCATCTCGATCACGACGGAGCAGCTGAGGGCCGTCCCCGACGTCGTGGCGCTGGCCGGTGGCGCGGACAAGGCCGCCGCCATCGCGGCCGCCGTCCGCGCGGGCCTCGTGCACCGGCTGATCACCGACGCGTCGGCGGCCACGGCCCTCCTCGGCGCCTGAGCCGCGGCGGTGCCGGCGAGGGACGTGCGCGGCGCGGCGTCGGCTAGCGTCCTGCGCCGTGGACCCCGGCGGCGCGCCCGAGGAGCGCGAGGTCGGCGTCGGCCCGTGGGTGGGGCCGTGGCCCGACGACCCGCGCTACGACCCGCAGCTGCTGGCGGAGGGCGACCGGCGCAACGTCGTCGACCGCTACCGGTACTGGAGCGTGGAGGCCGTCCGCGCCGACCTGGACACCTCCCGGGCCCCGGTGCACGTGGCCGTGGAGAACTGGGTGCACGACCTCAACATCGGCTCCGTGGTGCGCACGGCGAACGCGGTCAACGCCGAGGGCGTCCACGTGGTCGGGCGCCGGCGCTGGAACCGCCGGGGCGCGATGGTCACCGACCGCTACCTGCACGTGCACCACCACCCGGACGCCGCCGCGCTGGCCGGGTGGGCCGCCGAGCGGGGGCTTCCGCTGCTGGGGATCGACAACCTGCCGGGCGCGGTGCCCCTGGAGACCGCCGACCTGCCGCGGGCCTGCGTGCTCGTGCTCGGGCAGGAGGGCACCGGCCTCTCTCCCGACATGGCAGCGCACTGCACCGCGGTGCTGTCCATCGCCCAGGCCGGGTCGACGCGCTCGCTGAACGCCGGCGCCGCCGCCGCGATCGCCCTGCACGCCTGGGTCCGCCGCCACGTCTTCGGCCAGCGCCCGCTCTGAGCGGGCGTGGGGCCGCCGCCGTGGAAGGATCGGCCGCGACAGCCGCAGACGACGTCCCGCTGCCGCGGCAGGTGGGACCACGCAGGAGGAACCCGGCATGCCCATCGCCACCCCCGAGGTCTACGTCGAGATGCTGGACCGCGCCAAGGCCGGCGCGTTCGCCTACCCGGCGATCAACGTCACGAGCTCGCAGACCGTGATCGGCGCCATCCGAGGCTTCGCCGAGGCGGAGAGCGACGGCATCATCCAGGTCTCCACCGGCGGTGCGGAGTACGCCTCCGGCTCCTCCGTGAAGGACATGGTCACCGGCGCCGAGGCGCTGGCCGAGTACGCCCACCACGTGGCCAAGAACTTCGGCGTGAACATCGCCCTGCACACCGACCACTGCCCGGCCGACAAGCTCGACGGCTACGTGCGCCCCCTCCTGGCGATCAGCGAGGAGCGCCTCAAGAGCGGTCGCGGGCCGCTGTTCCAGTCGCACATGTTCGACGGCTCGGCCGTGCCGCTGGAGGAGAACCTCTCCATCGCCGCCGAGCTGCTGGAGCGCTGCGCGGCCGCGCACGTCGTCCTCGAGATCGAGGTCGGCGTCGTGGGCGGCGAGGAGGACGGCGTCGCGAACGACATCAACGACAAGCTGTACTCCACCCCCGAGGACGCCCTGGCCACCGCCGAGGCCCTCGGCACCGGCGAGAAGGGCCGGTACCTGACGGCGCTGACGTTCGGGAACGTGCACGGCGTCTACAAGCCGGGCAACGTCAAGCTGCGCCCCGAGGTGCTCAAGGCCGCCCAGGACGCGGTCGGCGAGAAGGTCGGCGCCGAGAAGCCGTTCGCCCTGGTCTTCCACGGCGGCTCCGGCTCGACCGCCGAGGAGATCGGCGCCGCGGTCGACTTCGGCGTGGTGAAGATGAACATCGACACCGACACGCAGTACGCGTTCACCCGCCCGGTCGTGGAGCACATGTTCAAGAACTACGACGGCGTGCTCAAGATCGACGGCGAGGTCGGCAACAAGAAGGCCTACGACCCGCGCGCCTGGGGCAAGGCGGCCGAGGCCGGCCTCGCGGCCCGCGTCACCGAGGCCTGCCAGCACCTGCGCTCGGCCGGCACCCGCATCGGCTGAGGCCGCCACCCCCACGACGGGGCCCGCCGTCCTCCCCCGGGGGAGCGCGGCGGGCCCCGTCGTGCGTCAGGCGATGAGGTCGGGGCGGTCGTCCGGGTCCTCGGGGTCCTCGGGATCGTCCGGCCCCTCGGGCAGCGTGCTGTCCACGCCCGGGTCCTGCTCGACCACGCGGAGGACCTGCTTGATGCTCGTCACCTCGATGAGGAAGCGCACGAGGTCCGGCGGCTTGATGAGCACCAGCTGGCCGGGGGAGCGCGAGGCCAGGCGCGCCAGGAAGGCCACGCCGGTGGAGTCCATGAAGGTCACGTGCTGGACGTCGACCTCGACCGGCCGGCCGGCGTCCGCGGCGTCGGCGGAGGCCTCCAGCAGGTCCGGCCCCAGCTCGGCGTCGATCTCACCGGTGAGCACGACGCGCGTCTTGCGGCTGCCGAGGATGACGTGGACCGAGCCCGGGTCGGCCGGGGGGCCGGCCGTCGAGCCGCCGGAGGTGACCGCGTCGTCCACCGTGCCTCCTCCTGCGCCGCTCGCTCGTGCCGGCGCCGCGTGCACTGCCGACGTCCGGTCGGATGAACCATAGGAGATCACGTCAAGCCGCGGGGCGCGGGCCTGCTTACAGCGTCAGCCGCGGCGGTGCTGACGGCGTCCGGTCAGGCGTCCTGCGGGCGGCGCCACGGGCCCGGGGACTCCGCCGCCCCGCAGCCGTGGTGGGCGTCGAGGCGGAAGGCGCCCAGCGCGCCGCAGATCTCCAGGACGTAGAGCACGCGCTCGCTCGCGCCGCGCAGCACGGTCGTCCCGCCGCGGCGGCGGGTCATCTCCGCCAGGGAGATGAGGAAGGCGGCGCCGGTGGAGTCCAGGAACGTCGTCGCGCACAGGTCCACGACCACCAGCTGGCGCCGCAGGCCGTTGACCCGCGCCGTCACCTCGGGGAACTGGGTGCGCTCGGCCAGGTCCAGGTCGCCGGTCACGGTCACGGTCGCCGTCGTGGCGGAGGTGGAGAGCTCGATCATCGCGCTGCAACGGTAAGCGGGACCCGGCGCCGCCGCCCAGCGGGGACACCCGCACGGCGGCAGGATGGGGCCATGCCCGACTCCCTGCCGATGCCCGCCAGCCCCGGCCGCGCCCCCGGCCCGCCCCCCGCGCTGCTGCCCGAGGACGGCCCCGACGCGCTCGTCCAGCGGATGCTGCGCGAGAAGGTCGACGCCGCGGACGCCGCCGCCGCCCACCCGGCGTCCTCGCTCGCCTGGGCCGTCCTGGCCGACGAGGCCTTCGCCGCGGGCCGCACCGTGGAGGCCTACGCCTACGCCCGCACCGGCTACCACCGCGGCCTGGACGCGCTGCGATCCCGCGCCGGGTGGCGCGGCGCCGGGCCGGTGCCGTGGAGCCACGAGGCGAACCGCGGCTTCCTGCGCGCCCTCGCCGTCCTCGGCCGGTCCGCCGCCGCGATCGGCGAGGCCGACGAGGCGCAGCGCTGCGCGGCCTTCCTCGCCGAGTGCGACCCGGCCGCCGTCGACCGCCTCATGGGCAGCGGGTACCGCGAGTGACCCGCGCCGCCGGCGCCCGCCCCCGCGCGGTCGTGGTGGGCGCCGGGGTCTCCGGCGTCGCCTGCGCGCGGGCGCTGAGCGCCGGCGGCGTGCAGGTGCAGGTGCGCGACCGCGGGCGCCGCCCGGGAGGCCGGCTCGGCACCCGCACCGTCGAGCTGCCCGGCGGCGGGGAGCACGTCGTCGACACCGGGGCGGCGTACCTCACCGCCCGCGACGAGGAGTTCGCCGCGGTGGTCCAGGACTGGGCCGCGCGCGGCCTGGCCCGCCCCTGGACCGACACGTTCGCCGTCCTGGCCCCCGGTGGCGTGCGGGAGCTGACCACCGGCCCCCAGCGCTGGGCCGCCCCCGGCGGGCTGCGGGGCCTGGTGGCTGACCTGGCCGCGGGCCTGGACGTCGTCGCCGGTGCCACCGTCCGCTCGGTCTCCGTCGTCGACGACCGGCCGGCCGCCGACGGCGAGGCCGTGGACGCGCTCGTGCTCGCCATGCCCGACCCGCAGGCCGGGCGCCTGCTGGCGGCCGACGGCCCGCTGGCCGCCGTCCGCGCCCGGCTCGCGCGCCCCTGGGAGCCGGTGGTCACCGTCTACGCGCTGTGGGCGCAGCGCTGGTGGCCCGACCTGGACGCCGGCTTCGTCGCCGACGACCCGCTGCTCTCGCTCGTGGCCGACGACGGGCGCCGGCGCGGAGACGGCGCCGCGGTGCTCGTGGCGCACTCCACCGCTGCGGCCGCGGCCGAGCACCTCGGCGACCCCGAGGCGCTCGTGGCGCCGGTGCTGGAGCGGCTGGGCGTCGTCCTCGGCGTCGCGGCGGTGCCGGCGCCGATCTCGGTGGCCGCCCACCGGTGGTCCTTCGCCTCCCCGGCACAGCCGCACGAGGAGCCGTACCTCCTCGTCGAGCCCGGCGAGGGCCTCCTGGGCGTCTGCGGGGACGGCTGGGGCGGGCGGCCGAGGGTGGAGCAGGCCTGGCGCTCGGGCACCGACCTGGGGCGCGAGGTGGCCGCACGACTGGCCGCCTGAGCCCTCCTGGAGCACAGGGTCTGGTCCTAGGATCCGGCCATGGAGTCCCTGGGTGCCCGGCTGCGGCGGCTGCGCGAGGACGCCGGCCTGTCGCAGGCGGCGCTCGGCCAGGGCCACCTGTCCACCAGCTACGTCTCGCTGATCGAGTCGGGCCGGCGCGTCCCGTCGTCGCGGGCGCTGGAGCACCTCGCCGAGCGCCTGGGCACGACGGTCGCGCACCTGCGCGACGGCATGGCCACCGACCAGGTCTCCCAGGTGCGCCTCGAGGTGGGCCTGGCCGACCTCGAGGCGGTGCAGGGCGAGCCGCTCCGGGCGGTGGAGCGCCTCACCGCCGTCGACCAGGACGTGCTCCCGGAGGACCTGCGGGCGCAGGTGCAGCTGTCCCTGGCCCGGGCCCTGCGCGCCCGCGGCGACCTCGAGGGCGCCGTCGCCCTGCTGGAGGGGCTGCTGGGGACCTCCCGCAGCGCGGGGCTGCCGCTGGTGCACGCCGAGGCCGCCACGCTGCTGCTCGTCACCTACCTCGAGGCGGGCGACCTCAACCGCGCGGTCGAGGTCGGTGACGCCGCGCTGGTCGTGGCCGAGGAGCAGGGCCTGTCGGGCACCGACGAGCACGTGCGCCTCGCCGCGTCCCTGGTCTGGGCCTGCATCGAGCGCGGGGACCTGCTCTACGCCAAGCACCGCGCGCAGGCGGCCATCGAGGTGGCCGAGCGCTCGGGCAGCCGCCGGGCCCGGGGCTCCATCTACTGGAACGCGGCGCTGGTGGCCGAGGGCCGCGGCGAGCTGACGGAGGCCCACCGGCTGACCACCCGGGCGCTCGCGGTGCTGGGGGAGGAGGCCGACGGGCTCGACGTCCCGCGCCTGCGCCTGCACCTCGGCTGGCTGCTGCTGCGCGGCGACACGCCCGACCCCGCCGCCGCGCTGGAGCAGTTGGACCGGGCGCAGTCGGCGCTCGAGGCGGCCGGGTCCGTGCCGGACGTCGCCGGGTGCGAGGTGGAGCGGGGACGGGCCCTGCTGCTGCGCGGGGACCTCGACGACGCCGAGGCCGCCGCCCAGCGCGCGCTGCGGCTGCTGGGAGACGCGCCGCGGCTGCAGGCGTGCCAGGCGCGCCTGGTGCTGGGGGACGTGCTGGAGGCCCGCGGCGACGTGCCGGGTGCGCTGGCCACCTACCGCGACGCCGTCGCGGCGCTGTCGATGATGGGCG
>NZ_JBZYWI010000130.1:0-9025 GCF_058932755.1 Quadrisphaera sp. DVD1 | reverse complement strand
CACCAGCTGGTCGAGGTCGGCGGCGACGCCGGGGTGGCGGTGCAGGGCGGCCAGCAGGGCGGCGGTCGCCCGGGCGGTGCCGAGGGCAGAGCGCTCGGGGGCCACCTGCGCGCCGGCCGCCGCGGCGCTCTCCCGCACGCCGCGGCGGCGCAGCGGGGGCAGGACCTCCAGGCCGGCGTCCACCGTGGACAGCTCGGTCGTCGGCGGCAGCGCCCACCCCGCGCGGTCGGCCTCCTCGCGCAGGAACGCGGCCACCACCGGGGCGTGGTGGGCGACGAGCACGCGGCCGCGCAGCCGCGCTGCGACCTCCCCGAGGACGTCGGCGAAGGCCGGGGCGCCGCGCAGGTCCTGCGCCCGCAGCCCGGTGCGAGCGGCGGTCCCCAGGGCCGACCGGCGCGGGTCGAGCAGGGTGGTCCACTCGTCGAGCACCGCGCCGCCGGGGTCGCAGCGCAGGACGGCCAGCTCCACGACGCGGTCCCACGACGGCGAGAGCCCGGTGGTCTCCACCGCCACGACGGCGAAGCCACGACCGGGAGCCGGCGCGACCGGCGCGGGGGCCGGCGGCGCGAGGTGCCGGCCGGCCGGCCTGGCCGATCCGGTCCGGGGAGGCGCGAGGGCCTCCTCGGGGCCGCTGGCGCGGATGACCGGCAGCACGACGGTGGGCGCCTCGTCAGCGGGCACCGGGAGTGCGGGCGGCGCCGCCTGCGGCTGCGGGGCGGGCTGGAGGTCCTCCTGCGGGGGCCGGCGGTCCTCCTGCGGCGGCCGGCGGTCCTCCTGCCGGGGCTGGGGGTCGGCCGCGGGTGCTGCCGGGCGAGCCCGCCGGAAGCGGTCGCGCAGACCCATCGCCGCTCCCTCCGCAAGGACCCCGACCAGCGTCGGAGCCGCACCGCCTGGCCCACCCGGTGCGCGGCCGCCCGGGCGCCGGCGCGGCGGCTCCCGAGCGCGCTCGCGCTGGGGTGGAGGATAGGCGCCCGGGCCCGCGCGGGCGGGCGGGAACGGTCCGTAGGGTCGGTGTCGTGACCGACGACGCCGCTGCCGCGCCCCTCCCCCAGAAGGTCGCTCCTGCGCCTCCTCCCACCCCGGTCGCCCCGCCGGTGGCCGCTCGGGTGCCGGTGGAGCGGGTGCACCACGGCGACGTCGTCGTCGACCCCTACGAGTGGCTGCGCGACGCGCAGGACCCGGCGGTCCTGGCGCACCTGGAGGCCGAGAACGCCTGGACGGCGGCGCGCACCGCCCACCTGGAGCCCCTGCGGCAGAAGATCTTCACGGAGATCAAGGAGCGCACCCAGGAGAGCGACCTCTCGGTGCCCAGCCGCGAGGGCTCCTGGTGGTACTACGCCCGCACGGTGGCCGGGCAGCAGTACCCGCTGCTGTGCCGCGCACCGGTCGTCGACCCCGACGACTGGACCCCGCCGGCGACCACGGGAGCGGCCGGCGAGGGCGTCGGCGCGCCCGGCGAGCAGGTCATGCTCGACGGCAACGCCGAGGCCGGGGACTCGGCCTTCTTCGCCTTCGGCGCCGCCTCGGTCAGCCCGGACGGGCGCCTGCTGGCCTGGTCGTGCGACACCACCGGCGACGAGCGGTTCCTCCTCCGCGTGCGCGACCTGGCCACGGGCGCAGACCTGCCCGACGAGGTGCCCGGCGTCTTCTACTCCGCGACGTGGGCAGCCGACTCGGCCACCGTCTTCTACGTCACGGTCGACGAGGCGTGGCGCCCGCACCGCGTGCACCGCCACCGGGTCGGCACCCCGGCGGAGGCCGACGTCGTCGTCCACACCGAGCCCGACGAGCGCTACGGCCTGGGCGTCGGCCTGACCCGCAGCGGCCGGTACCTGGTGATGAGCAGCGACTCCAAGACCACCAGCGAGGTGCGGGTGCTGGAGGCCGACGACCCCGAGGGCGCCTTCCGGCTCGTCGCGGCCCGGCGCGAGGGGGTCGAGTACGCGCTCGAGCACGCGGTCGTGGGGGGCCGCGACGTCTTCCTCGTCCTCCACGACGACGGCGCCGAGGACTTCGAGCTGGCCCTCGTGGACGCCGCGGACCCCGGGCCCGAGCACTGGCGCCCCCTCGTCGCGCACTCCCCCGGCACCCGGCTGGAGGACGTCGACGCCTTCGCCGGCTTCGTGGCCCTGTCCTACCGCCGCGAGGCGCTGCCCCGCGTGGCGGTGATGCGCCTCGGCCCGGACGGCGTGGGCGCGCCCGAGGAGCTGGCCTTCCCGGAGGAGCTGTCGACGACCGCCGTCGGCGACACCCGCGACTTCGCCTCCCCGCTGCTGCGCCTGGAGCACGCGTCGTTCACGGTGCCCGCGGCGGTCTACGACCTCGACGTCGCCACGGGCGAGCGCCTGCTGCGCAAGCGCACCCCGGTCCTCGGCGGCTACGACCCCGCGGACTACGTCGAGCACCGCGAGTGGGCCACCGCCCCCGACGGCACGGCCGTGCCGGTGTCGGTCATCGCGCGCGCCGACGTGCCGCGCGACGGCCGGGCGCCGGGGCTGCTCTACGGCTACGGCAGCTACGAGCACAGCATCGACCCGGGCTTCACCGCCTCGCGGCTGTCGCTGCTCGACCGCGGCGTGGTCTTCGCGGTGGCCCACGTGCGCGGGGGCGGCGAGCTGGGCCGGCACTGGTACGAGCAGGGCAAGCTCCTCGCCAAGCCCAACAGCTTCACCGACTTCGTCGCGGCGGCCACCCACCTGGGCGCCAGCGGCTGGGTCGACCCGGCCCGCCTGGTGGCGATGGGCGGCAGCGCCGGCGGGCTGCTCGTCGGCGCCGTGGCCAACCTCGCCCCGGACGCCTTCGCCGGCGTCGTCGCCGCGGTGCCCTTCGTCGACCCGCTGACCTCGATGCTCGACGAGTCGCTGCCGCTCACCGTGCCGGAGCAGGAGGAGTGGGGCGACCCGATCCGCGACCCGCAGGTCTACGCGGTGATGAAGGGGTACTCCCCCTACGAGAACGTCACCGCCCAGCGCTACCCGGCGATCCTCGCCACGACGAGCCTGCACGACACCCGGGTGCTCTACGTCGAGCCCGCGAAGTGGGTGGCCCGGCTGCGCGAGCTCTCCGTGGACGCCGACCGCGTCCTGCTCAAGACGGAGCTGGACGGCGGCCACGGAGGGCGCAGCGGGCGCTACGAGGCGTGGCGCGAGCGGGCGTTCGAGCACGCGTGGGTGCTCGACGTGCTCGGCCTCGCCCGGCACGACGCAGCCGGCTGAGGAGCCGGGGGCCGAGCGGGCCGAGCGGGCGGCTCAGGCGTCGGCCGCGGGACCGTCCGGCTCGGCGTCACCCTCGGCGGGCGACTCGTCGAGCTTGCTCAGGTTCGCGCTGGGCAGCGTGATCCGCCGCACGTTGCCGCCGCGGAAGTCGACGACGACCGTGGCGGGGGCGTCCGCGGTGCCGGCGTCGAAGCTGAGGACGCGACCGAGGCCGTGCTTGTCGTTGCTGACCCAGTCACCCTCCTCGTAGATGACGGCCTCCGCGGGAGGCTTGTTGAAGGGACTGGTGGGCAGGAAGCGGCGCCGGACCGCAGGCCGTGGGCTCATCACCTCCAGTGTGCTCCCCCGAGGGGGGGGACGGCACCACGACGGGGACACCGGTGCCCGGCCGGTGTCCACAGCCCCTCGTCCGGCGCACCGCGCTGTCGGCCCCGCAGGGCACGATGGACCCTGATGGACGACGTGAGCACCCTCCCCGCCACCGGCCTGCGCGAGCAGGCCGAGACCCAGCTGCGCGCCCTCGCCGGGCCCGGCGCCACCCTGCGCGAGGACCAGTGGACGGCGATCTCGGCCCTGGTCGAGCACGACCGCCGGGTGGTCGTCGTCCAGCGCACCGGCTGGGGCAAGTCCGCCGTGTACTGGGTGGCCACGGCGCTGCGCCGCGCCGCCGGCGCCGGGCCCACCCTCGTCGTCTCCCCGCTGCTGGCGCTCATGCGCGACCAGGTGGCGGCCGCCGAGCGCTCCGGCCTGCGCGCGGTGACGATCAACTCCTCCAACGTCGACGACTGGCCGGCGGTCGAGGCCCGCCTGGCCGCGGACGACGTCGACGTCCTGCTCATCTCCCCCGAGCGCCTGAACTCCGCGGGCTTCCGGGCCCGGGTGCTGCCCCACCTGGCGCCCCGCCTGGGGCTGCTCGTCGTCGACGAGGCGCACTGCATCTCCGACTGGGGCCACGACTTCCGGCCCGACTACCGGCGCATCCGCACGGTGCTCGAGGGGCTTCCGGCGGGCACCCCGGTGCTGGCCACGACCGCCACGGCCAACGGCCGGGTCAGCGCCGACGTCGCGACCCAGCTCGGCCAGGACACCCTGACCCTGCGCGGGCCCCTGGAGCGCGCGGGCCTGGCGCTGTCGGTGGTCCCCACGCCCGACGTCGCCACCGCCTACGCCTGGATCGCCCAGGCCCTGCACGTCCACGAGGGCAGCGGGATCATCTACGCCCTCACCGTGGCCGAGACCGCGCGGCTCGCGGAGTTCCTGGCCGCCCAGGGGCACGCGGTGGCCGCCTACTCCTCGGCCACCGACCCGGCCGAGCGCGAGCGCCTGGAGGGCGCGCTGCTGTCCGGGGAGGTCCGCGCGCTCGTGGCCACCTCGTCGCTGGGCATGGGCTACGACCACCCCCGGCTCTCGTTCGTCATGCACCTGGGGGCGCCGTCCTCCCCGGTCGCCTACTACCAGCACGTGGGCCGGGCCGGGCGCGCGCTCGACGGCGCGATCGGCGTCCTGCTGCCCACCGCCGCCGACGAGCGGATCTGGGCCTACTTCGACTCCACCGCCTTCCCGCCGGAGCCGGTCGTGCGCCGGGTGCTCGACGTCCTCGACCGCGCCGGCACGGCGATGACCCTGCCGGCGCTGGAGAACGAGGCGGGGCTGCGGCGCGGCCGCCTCGAGGCGCTGCTCAAGGTGCTCGACGTCGACGGCGCGGTCGCCCGCGAGGCCGGCGGCTGGCGCACGACGGGACAGCCGTGGGTCTACGACGCGGAGCGGATCGCCGGGGTGGCCGCCGCGCGCCGATCCGAGCAGGACGTCATGCGCCGCTACACCGCGGCCACCCGCTGCCTGATGCGCACCCTGCGCGAGGAGCTCGACGACGCCGGCGCCACCGACTGCGGGCGCTGCTCGGTGTGCACGGGCACCCTCCCCGCCCCGGGCGCCTCCCCCGACACCGACGCCGTGGCGGCAGCGCTGGCCCACCTGCGCTCCCAGACCACCGTCGTCGAGCCGCGCAAGATGTGGCCCTCGGGCGCGAGCCGGCGGGGACGAATCGCCGAGGGGCTGCGCGCCGAGCCCGGCCGGGCGCTGGCCCTGGCCGAGGACCCGGCGTGGGGCCCGGTCGTGGGCGCAGCGCTCCGCTCGGGCGAGCCGGTGCCGGCGGAGGTGCTCGACGGCGTGGTGCGCACGCTCTCGCGCTGGGGCTGGCCCGCGGGGCGGCCCACCTGGGTCACCTGGGTGCCCTCGCGCCGGCGCGAGCCGCTGCTGCGCGACCTCGCCGAGCGGGTCGCGGCGCTGGGCCGGATGCAGCTGGTGCCGGCCCTGGAGGCCGCGCCTGCCGGGCCCCACCAGGACGACGCGGCCACCGCGGCCGCCGCGGCGGAGGGCCCGCTGGGCCGCCTGTCGCTGGCGCCGCTGCCCGAGGGGCTGCCCGACGGGCCGGTGCTGCTGCTCGACGACACCGCCCGCAGCGGCTGGACGCTGACCGTGGCCTCGGCCGTGCTGCGGAGCGCGGGGTCCGGCCCGGTCTACCCCCTGGTCCTCCACAAGCACATGTGAGCGGCGGCCGGCCGTGCCGCCGCCGGTCGCCGGCTCAGAAGCCGGCGACCGGGTGGGGCACGTACGGCTCCTCCAGGAGCGCCAGCTCCTCCGGCGTCAGCCCCAGCTCCAGGGCGGCGACGGCGTCGTCGAGGTGGTGGAGCTTGGTCGCGCCGACGATCGGCGCCGTGACCTGGGGCTGCTGGGCCACCCAGGCGAGCGCCACCTGGGCCCGCGGCACCCCGCGCGCCTCGGCCACCCGCGCCACGCGCTCGACGACCGCGCGGTCGGCGTCGAGGGTGGCGTCGCCGCCGTAGAGGCTCTTCCCGAACGCGTCGGTCGCCGAGCGCTCGGTGCTCTCGTCCCACGGCCGGGTCAGGCGCCCGCGCGCCAGCGGGCTCCAGGGCAGCACCCCGATGCCCTCGTCCGCGCAGAGCGGGAGCATCTCCCGCTCCTCCTCGCGGTTGAGCAGGTTGTAGTGGTCCTGCATCGTCGCGAAGCGCGTCCAGCCGCGGGCGTCGGCGGTGTGCAGGGCCTTGGCGAACTGCCAGGCCCACATCGACGAGGCGCCCAGGTAGCGCACCTTGCCCGCCTTGACGACGTCGTGCAGGGCCTCGAGGGTCTCCTCCAGCGGGGTGTGCGGGTCCCAGCGGTGGATCTGGTAGAGGTCGACGTAGTCGGTGCCCAGGCGGCGCAGGCTCGCGTCGATCTCGTGCAGGATCGCCACCCGGGACAGCCCGCCGCCGTTGGGGCCCGGGCGCATCCGCCCGTGCACCTTCGTGGCGATCACCACCTGCTCGCGGGTGGTGAAGTCGCGCAGCGCGCGCCCGAGGATCTCCTCGCTGCTGCCGTCGGAGTAGACGTTGGCGGTGTCGAAGAACGTCACCCCGAGCTCCAGCGCCCGCTGGATGAAGGGACGGCTCTCCTCCTCGCCCAGCGTCCAGGAGTGGTTGCCCCGGTCCGGCTCGCCGTAGCTCATGCACCCCAGGCACAGCCGCGAGACCTCGAGACCTGTGCTGCCGAGCCTGACCTGCTCCACCGCGCGCTCCTCGTCCGGCCGCCCCGCGGCGGCCCCTCGCCCCATCGCAGCCCCCGGGCCGCTCCGCCGCCAGCCGAGCGGCGCGCCTGCGCCGGTGCCGGCCGCAGCGCAGCGAGACTGCGGGGGCGCCACGCGCACCACGCGTGTGGTTCACGCCGCACCGACGCCTCCCGCCCGTGTGGTTCACGCCGCGACGACGCCTCCCGCCCGTGTGGTTCACGCCGCGACGACGCCTCGCGCCGTTGTGGTTCACGGCGTCCAGACGCAGTCCGCCGATGTCATTCACGCCGTTCCGACGGCGTCCAGCCGTGTCGTTCACTGACGTGCTACGGCGTCCTACGCGCATCTACGCGGACGAGTACCGCAGCGGCTGGGCCCTCCGGGTGCGCCGGTCACCGGGGGGCGAGCACGATGGCGCCATGGAGATCAGGACCCTCGGGCGCAGCGGGTGCGCCGTCTCGACGCTCGCCCTCGGCACGATGACCTTCGGCAAGGAGACCGACGAGGCGGGCGCCCACGCCCAGCTCGACGCGTTCACCGCGGCCGGCGGCACCCTCGTGGACACCGCCGACGTCTACAACGCGGGGGTCTCGGAGGAGATCATCGGCCGCTGGCTCGCGTCCGCCCCCACCGACGTGCGCGACTCGGTGGTGCTCGCCACCAAGGGCCGCTTCCCCACCGGCCCCGGCCCGAACGACCTCGGCCTGTCCCGCCGGCACCTGCAGCGCGCCCTGGACGCCTCCCTGCGCCGGCTCGGCGTGGAGACCATCGACCTCTACCAGGTGCACGCCTTCGACGCGCTCACCCCGCTGGAGGAGACGCTCTCGACCCTCGACGACGCCGTCCGGGCCGGCAAGGTGCGCTACGTCGGCCTGTCGAACTACACCGGCTGGCAGGTGCAGAAGGCCGTGGCCACCGCCCGCGCGCACGGCCTGGCCGCCCCCGTCACGCTCCAGCCGCAGTACAACCTCCTCGTCCGCCAGGTCGAGTGGGAGGTCGTGCCCTCCTGCCTGGACGCCGGCCTGGGCCTGCTCCCCTGGTCGCCGCTCGGGGGTGGCTGGCTGACCGGCAAGTACACCCGCGACGAGCGCCCGACCGGTGACACCCGCCTGGGCGAGGACCCCGAGCGCGGCATGGAGGCCTACGGGAAGCGCTCGGTCGAGCAGCGCACCTGGGACGTCATCGAGGCCGTGCAGCAGGTCGCCGACGCCCGCGGGGCCTCGATGGCCCAGGTGGCCCTGGCGTGGCTGGCCGACCGGCCCTCGGTCACCTCGGTCATCCTCGGCGCGCGGACCCTCGAGCAGCTCAGTGACGACCTCGGCGCCGCGGGCCTGCACCTGAGCCAGGAGGAGACCGCGGCCCTGGACGCCGCGAGCGAGCCGGCCCCGGGCGACTACCCCTACGGCCCCGCGGGCGCGGCCCAGCGCTTCCGGAAGATCGAGGGCGGGCGCTGACGGGCGCCCGCACACCGCTGCCCCGAGGCGGCGGGGCTCGGCCCGGTGGCCGGTGCCCGCCGCCTCGGCCAGCATGACCGCATGAGCGGATCCCTCACCCGCGGCCTCGTGGCCGGCGCGACCGGCACCCTGGCGCTGCAGGCGGCCGGCTACCTCGACATGGCCCTGCGCGGCCGCCCGGCGAGCTCCGCCCCGGCCGACACCGTCGAGGGCCTGCTGCACAAGGTCGGTGGCGCCGTCCCCGGCACCGGCGCGGCCCGCGAGCACCGCCGCGGCGCGCTGGGCGAGCTGAGCGGCACGGTCAACGGGCTGGCCGTGGGCGTCGCGGCGAGCCTGGCCCGCCGCAGCGGCATCCGCTTCTCCGCGCCGGTGGGCGCCGCCCTGACCGGCGGAGCGGCGATGGCCCTGACCGACACCGTGATGGCGCTCTCCGGCGGCAGCGACCCCCGCACGTGGCGCACCCAGGACTGGGTCACCGACGCGAGCACGCACCTGGCCTACGGCATCGGCGTGCGCGCCGTCCTGGACCTCGTGGACGACCGGTCGGCCGTGCTGCGGCGCGCCGGCGCCTCGCTCGTGGCCCGCTCCGCCCTGCTCGGCGTCGCCGCGGGCGGGCGCAGCAGCCTGGGCCTGGCCGGCCCCGCGCTGACCGTGCCGAAGAAGCTGCCGGGCTCGGTCCACGGCCCGGGGGCCCGGGCCCGGCTGCGCCGCGCCGGCGCCCTGCTGGGCGTCGCGGCCGAGCTGACCGCGGACAAGCTCCCCAGCACGCCCAGCCGGCTGCAGCCGCC
>NZ_JBZYWI010000013.1:0-34772 GCF_058932755.1 Quadrisphaera sp. DVD1 | reverse complement strand
GGGCGGTCGGGCGGGCCGGCTGCGGGGGAGTGCTGGGAGTCATCGCCGTCCTGTCCTGGGCTGGTCCTGCCGCGACCGTAGGCGCCCCGGCTGGGAGGTTCCTGGGTGTCGAGCGGGAGTCGTGGGTGCCGGGGCGGGCGTGGCGGGAGGCGCTGCGGCGGCAGCGGGGCAGGATGGGTCCGTGCAGCGAGGCGGGGGGCGGGTCCCAGGGGCGGAGGAGGTTCCGGACCGGGAGGAGCGCCGCTCCGCCGCGGCGCACCGGCTGCTCGTCGAGGGCTCGCACAGCGCCGCGCTGGACCGGCTGGGGGAGCTGGCCACCCGGCTGCTGGCCGCCCCGGTCGCCGAGGTCTCCCTCCTCGGGGACGTCCGCACCGTGGTGGGGGGCGCCGGGCGGGTCGCGGGCGCCCCGCCCCACCGCCAGGAACCGGTGGAGGTCTCGCTGTGCGCGGTGGCGGCCGCAGCCGGCGAGCCGCTGGTCGTCTCCGACGCGCGGCAGGACCCGCGCGTCGCGGACCTGCCGCTGGTCGCCGCGGGGGAGGTCGTCGCCTACCTGGGCGTCCCGCTCAGCGCCGAGGACGGCGCGACGTTCGGCGCGCTGTGCGTCTTCGGGCCCGCGCCGCGGGAGTGGACCGACGCCGACGTCGTCCTCCTGCAGCAGCTGGCCGACTCGGCCGTGGCCGAGCTCGAGCTCTCGGCGCTGTCCGCGGAGTACGAGTCGAGCCGGCTGCGCTGGCTGCTCGCGATCGACGCCGCCGGCGTGGGCGGCTTCGACTGGGACCTGGGCACCGGGCGGCTGTCGTGGGACGACCGGCTGGTCGAGCTCTTCGGGTACGAGCGCGCGGCCTTCGACGAGACGATCGAGGCGTTCAACGCCCGGGTGCACCCGGAGGACCTGCCGCGCGTCACCGCGGCCCTGCAGGGGGCGGTGGACCGGTGCGGGGAGTACGCGGCGGAGTACCGCGTCGTCCTCCCCGACGCCTCGGTGCGCTGGATCCAGGCGCGCGGCCGCGCCCTGTCGGACGGGCGCGGGCGGGCCGTGCGCCTCCTCGGCGCCGCCTACGACACCACCGCCGTGCACGAGGGCGAGGCCCGGGTCTCCAGCGTGCTGGAGGCGATGTCGGCCGCGTTCTTCTCCGTCGGCCGGGACTGGCGGTTCAACTACGTCAACGCCGAGGCCGAGCGCCTCCTCGGCCGCCGCCGCCAGGAGCTCGTGGGCGCGAGCCTGTGGGAGGAGTTCCCCGAGGCCGTCGGCAGCGAGTTCGAGCGCGCCTACCGCGGCGTGGTCGAGCACGGGCGCCCGGCCACGTTCGAGGCGTACTACCCGCCCCCGCTGGACGCCTGGTACGAGGTGCGCGCCTGGCCGGTGCCGGACGGGCTGTCGGTGTACTTCCTCGACATCAGCCAGCGCCGGCAGGCGCAGGAGCGCGCCGACCGCGCCGCCGCCCGGCTGGAGCTGCTCGTCGAGGTCAGCGCAGCCCTCGCCGAGACCCTGGAGCCGCGGGCGGCCGTGGCGCGCCTGGCGCGGCTGGTGGTGCCGGCGCTCGCCGACTGGTGCATCGTCTCCCTCGTCGACGAGGACGGCGCGGTCCGCGACGTCGGCTGGTGGCACGCCGACCCCCTGCTGCGCCCGGTCCTGGCGGAGTACGCCGAGCTGCGCCAGGGCGCGCTGTCCGGCCGCTCCTTCGTGGCCAGGGCGCTGCGCACCGGCCGCCCCGCCCACATCGACGCCGACGCCGCCCGCGCGGTCCGCGAGGTCCTCGACGACGCCAGGGCGCGCGAGCTGCTCGACGTGCTCGCCCCCGACACCGGCGCCGTCCTGCCGCTGCGCGGCCGCGGGCGGACCCTGGGCCTGCTGTCGGTGTTCCGCGGCCGCAGCGGCCCGCCGGTCGGTGACGAGGACCTCGCCACCGCCGAGGAGGTCGCCGCGCGCGCCGGCCTGGCCCTCGACAACGCCCGCCTCTACGACCAGCAGAAGCGCCTGTCCGAGGACCTCCAGCGCGGCCTGCTCACCGAACCGCCCGAGCCCGACCACGCGCAGGTCGTCGTCCGCTACGCCCCGGCCGCCGAGGCCGCCCAGGTCGGCGGTGACTGGTACGACGCCTTCCTGCAGCCGTCCGGGAGCACGGTGCTCGTCATCGGCGACGTCGTCGGCCACGACAGCGCCGCCGCGGCGGCGATGGGCCAGCTGCGCGGCCTGCTGCGCGGCATCGCGTTCCACACCGGGGACGGACCGGCCGCCGTCCTGGCGGGCCTGGACGCGGCGATGGAGGGCCTGCAGGTGGAGACCACGGCCACCGCGGCCGTGGTCCGCCTCGAGCAGACCCCGGACGAGCGGGTGCGCGGGCTGACGCGGGTGCGCTGGTCCAGCGCCGGCCACCCGCCTCCCATGGCGCTCGCGCCCGACGGCTCGGTCCTCGTGATGAGCGGCGTGGAGGCGGACCTGCTGCTGGGGATCGACCCCACCACGCGCCGGGTGGAGTCGGTGCTCACCGTGGACCGCGGCACCACGGTGCTGCTCTACACCGACGGGCTCGTCGAGCGGCGCGACCAGTCGCTGGAGGTGGGGCTGGCCCGGCTGCGCGACGCCCTCGCCGAGCTCGCCGACCTGCCCCTGGACGACCTGTGCGACGCGCTCCTGCAGCGGCTGCTGCCGGAGCGCGCCGAGGACGACGTCGCGCTGGTCGCCGTCCGCCTGCACCCGCAGGACCGGCCCCGGCCCGCCGAGGCCGGTCCCAACCGGCTGCCTCCGGAGGTCCCCCCGGAGCCTGGGCTCAGCCCGGGTTGACGTAGGCCGTCTTGACCAGGGTGTAGAACTCCCGCGCGTAGCTGCCCTGCTCGCGGGGGCCGTAGCTCGAGCCGCGGCTGCCGCCGAAGGCGACGTGGTAGTCCACGCCCGCCGTCGGGGCGTTGACCATGACCATGCCGGCGCGGGCGTGCCGCTTGAAGTGGCTCGCCCGGCTCAGCGAGGTGGTGCAGATCCCCGCGGAGAGCCCGAACTCGGTGTCGTTGGCGGCGGCCAGCGCGGCGTCGTAGTCCGCGACCCGCACGACCGACGCGACGGGCCCGAAGACCTCCTCGCGGTTGATGCGCATGTCGTTGGCCGTGCCGGTGACGAGGGCCGGGGCCATGTAGTAGCCGGGGGTGGCCAGGTCGAGCCGCTCGCCGCCGAAGACCTCCCCGCCCTCGGAGCCGGCCACCGCGACGTACTCGAGGTCCTGGTCGAGCTGCGCCTGGCTGACGACCGGCCCGACGACGGTGCCCTCCTCCAGCGCGTGGCCGACCTTCAGCCCGCGCACCCGCTCGAGCAGGGCCTCGACGAAGCGGTCGTGGATCCCCTCCGTGACGATGAGGCGAGAGGAGGCGGTGCACCGCTGGCCGGTGGAGAAGTACGCCCCGTTCACGCACGCCGCCACGGCGGTCTCGAGGTCCGCGTCGTCGAGGACCACCATGGGGTTCTTGCCGCCCATCTCGGTCTGGACGCGCTTGTGCGTCTGCGCGCACCGCACGGCGATCCCGCGGCCCACCCCGACCGAGCCGGTGAAGCTGATCGCGGTGACGTCGGGGGAGGACACGAGCGCCTCGCCCACCACGGAGCCCCGGCCCATCACGAGGTTGAGCACCCCCGGCGGCAGGCCGGAGTCCTCGAGGATCTTCACGAGCTCCCAGGTGCACCCCGGCGTGAGGTCGGCCGGCTTCACCACGACGGTGTTGCCGAAGGCCAGGGCGGGCGCCATCTTCCAGGCGGGGATGGCGATCGGGAAGTTCCAGGGCGTGATCAGGCCGACCACGCCGAGGGGCTCGCGCGTCATCTCCACGGTCATGCCGGGGCGGACGGACGCGACGACGTCGCCGGTCACCCGCAGGGCCTCCCCGGCGAAGAACTTGAAGATCTGCCCGGCGCGGACGACCTCGCCCACCGCCTCCCCCAGCGGCTTGCCCTCCTCGCGGGCCAGCAGCCTCGCGAGCTCCGCCCGGCGGGCGAGCACCTGCGTGCCGGCGGCGTCCAGGACGTCGAAGCGCTGCTGCGGCGTGGACGTCGACCAGGCGCCGAAGGCGTCGTTCGCGGCCGCCACGGCGGCCTGCACGGCCGCGGCGTCGCCCTGCGCGTACTCCCCGACCACGTCGCCGAGGTCGGAGGGGTTGGTGTTGGGGGCGTAGGCGGGTCCCTCGACCCACTCGCCGCCGATGTGGTTCCGGTACTGCTGCACGGAGGTCCTCCGGTCTCTCAGCGGGCCGCGGTGGCGCGGGTGGTCGGGGCTGTCTGGAGCAGCCCCCGGGTGGCCAGGTTGCGCATCAGCGCCCGGATGCCGAACTCCCAGTCGGGGGCGTCTTCGGCCGAGGTGACGGTGTTGACCAGGGAGCCCAGGCGCGGGGAGGAGATGGAGACCACGTCGCCCTCGCGGTGCGTGAAGCCCTGCCCGGCGACGCCGCGGTCCTCCGTCGGCGCGAACATCGTGCCGGTGAAGAGGACGAAGCCGTCGGGGTACTGGTGGTGGGGACCCCGCGCGTGGGCGACCAGGTCGAGGGGGTGGCGGCTGATCTCGCTCACCGGGTTCACGCCCTCGAGCACGTAGCCCTCCGGGCCCTCGACCCGCAGGCGGACGTCCACCCCGCGCGCGTCGTCCAGGGAGAACCCGTCGTCGAAGAGGCGCAGGAGGGGCCCGAGGGCGCAGGAGGCGTTGTTGTCCTTGGCCTCGGTGAGCAGGAGGGCGCTGCGCCCCTCGAAGTCGCGCAGGTTGACGTCGTTGCCGAGCATCGCGCCGACCGGGGTGCCCGAGGAGGTCACGGCCAGCACGAGCTCGGGCTCGGGGTTGTTCCACGACGACCGGGCGAGGACGCCGATCTGGGCGCCGGTGCCCACGGCGGACAGGACGGGGGCCTTGGTGAAGATCTCCGGGTCGGGGCCGATGCCGACCTCGAGGTACTGCGACCACAGGCCCTCCTCCAGGAGCACCTCCTTGACCCGCGCCGCCTCCTCCGATCCCGGCCGGACGCGCGAGACGGCGCCGCCGACCACGTCCCCGATCCGCCGGCGGACCTCCTCGGCGCGGGCCGGGTCGCCGGCCGCCCGCTCCTCGATGACCCGTTCGAGCATGCTCCGCACGAACGTCACGCCCGCGGCCTTGATGACCTGGAGGTCGATCGGTGCGAGCAGCCGGGGGGACGCGGCGTCACGGGCCAGGGTGGCGCGCAGCACCTCGTCGAGGGCCCACGTGCGCCCGCCGGGCGCCGAGCGCACCACGTCCACGGCGTCCGGGCGCTCGAGGAGGTCGGCCACCGTCGGCTCGACCTCCGTGAGGTCGACGAGCAGGTCGCCGCGGACGGCGGCCACGCAGGGGCCTCCGGAGGAGGGGTCGTGGACGCGGGCCAGCAGCGTCGCCGTCGCCGCGTCGTCGGGCAGGACGGCGTCCACGCGCGTGCTCAGATCCATCGGGGTGCCTTCCGGGTCGGGGCCGCGCCTCATGGTGCGGCGGGCGTGGGGGTGGTGAGGACGTCGATGAGCCGGCTGGCCGCGAAGGTGCGCAGGCGCTGCACCGAGCCGGTGGAGAACCACGCCACGTGCGGGGTGAGCAGGACGCGGGGGTCGCGCACGAGCGGGTCCTGGGGGTCGGCGGGCTCGGTCCACCACACGTCCAGGCCCGCGCCGGCCAGCTGGCCGCTGGCCAGGGCGGCCTCGAGCGCGCCGCGGTCCACCAGGCCCGCCCGCGCGGTGTTGACGAGGAAGGAGCCGGGGGCCATCAGCCCCAGCGCCCGGGCGTCGACGACGCCGCGGGTGCCCTCGGTCAGCGGCGCGTGGACGCTGACCGCCGTGCTCGCCCGCCACAGCTCCTCGAAGGCGACGGGCCGGGCGCCGGTCGCCTCGACGTCGGCGGCGTCGACGTAGGGGTCGTGGGCCAGCACCGTCATCCCGAAGGCGCGGGCGCGGACGCCGACCTCGCGGGCGATCGCGCCGAAGCCCAGCAGCCCGAGCGTGCACTCGCGCAGCTCGCGGGGGTCGGGCAGGTCGCCGCGGGACGGCCACCCGCCCCGCGCGGTGGCCGCCGACCACGCCGGGACCCCTCGCAGCAGCGACAGCAGGAGGGTGACGGCGTGGTCGGCCACCTCCGCGGAGCCGTAGTCCGGCACGTTGCGCGCCACCACCCCGAGCTCGCGGGCGGCCTGGGTGTCGACGTTGTCCATGCCCACGCCGTAGCGGAAGAGCGCGCGCACCCCGGGGCAGGCCTCCAGGACGCCCCGGGTGATCGGCGCGTACTGCACGAGCAGACCCACCGCGCCGCTGTCCCGCACCGCCTCGACGACGTCGTCCTCGGTGCGGCAGTCGGCGACCACCAGGCGGTGACCGGCGGCCTCCACCTCGGCCCGCTCCAGGTCGGCGGGCCCCATGTCGCAGTCGGTGATGAGCACCACGGGCGGGGCGCTGCCGGTGCTCCCGGTGCGGGTCTGGGGATCGGTGCGGGTCTCGGTCATGGTGGGCCCCTCCGTCGCGGCCTGGTGGTGCTCGTGGTGCTCGTGGGCGGTGGTCAGCGAGGGAGGAAGGACCGCTCGCCGTGGACGGCCAGCTCGGCGAGGACGGCGTCCGGGTCGCCGGCCTCGATGACCTCGAGCAGGCGGCGGTGCCGCCCGACGTGGGTCACCAGGTCCTCGTACTCGTGCTCGCGCGTGTAGAGGTTGCGCGCCATGCAGAGCATCTGCTGCTGCTGCACGGCCGCGTAGCTCTCGTCCAGCCGGCGGTGGCCGGCCAGCGCGACGATCGAGGCGTGGAACGCGTAGGCGTGCGTGACCAGCGCGCCGCGGTCCTCCTCGCGCGCGCTCGCCTCCATCCGCTCCAGCGCCGCGCGGCACACGGCGAGGCGCTCGGGGTCGCGCACCGGCACCCCGAGCTCGACGGCGAGGCGCTCGAGCGCCGAGCGCAGGGTGAGGATCTCGAAGACGTCCTGGTCGGTGAGGGTGGCCACGGTCGACCCCCGGCGCGGGCGGGTGACGATCAGCCCCTCCTGCTGCAGCAGGCGCAGCGCCTCGCGCAGCGGCGGGCGGCTGATCCCGAGCTCCTCGGTCAGCCGCTCCTCGATGAGCCGCTCACCGGGGGCCAGGCGGCCGGCGAGGATCATGCCCCGGATCGACTCGGCCGCGAGCTGGACCAGGCTCGGCGCGTCGATCCGCGCGTCCGTGCGCGCGTCGATCCGCGTGATGGTGGCCGCGCCCTGCGCCCGCAGGAGGTGCGGCACGTCGACGCTCGACGGGACGGCTGCGAGACCCGCCGTGGCGACGGCGGCGGCGGCGCCACGGGGGGCGGACTGCGCGCGCGGGCTCATGGTGGCTCCTGGAGGTCGTCCGGCCGGGACCCTTGCGCCCCTGATCCGTCTGTTGTAGACAATAGCCCGCTGGTGCGACGGAGGGCCAGAGCGGTCGGGGAGCGAAGAGCCCGAGCGCGCAGTCTCCTCCCGAAGCCCCTCAACGACGAGAAGGGAACCTGATGTCGCTCACCGACTCCACCACCACCGAGGCAGCGAAGGCCGACCCGTCCGACCTGAACAGCCTGTACAAGCACCTGCGGGTCTGCGACGTGGCCGACGCCCTGGACGGCATCGGGTACTTCAACCTGACGCTCATGGACAAGGACGTGCGCCCGCTCTGGAGCGGGATGCGCTTCTGGGGCTCGGCGGCGACCATCCGCTGCGTCCCGTCCAACAAGCCGATGTGGAAGCTCGACTCGACCCAGGACATCGTCGAGGCCCACCGCATCTGGTTCGAGCGCTACGGCCACATCAACCTGCCGGCCGACCTCGCCCCCGGGCACGTCATCGTCATGGAGTCCGGCGGCGGCCCCGAGGTCGGCTTCTGGGGCTCGGAGAACGCCATGGCCTCCGTGGGCAAGGGCGCCGTCGGGATCATCACCGACGGGTACTGCCGCGACACCGGCGAGGTCATCCTCCAGAAGAACCCGGTCGTGGCCCGCCACCGCGGCCGCACGATCATCCCCGGCCGCATCGAGGTCGTCGAGGTCCAGGGCACCATCGCCTGCGGCGGCGTGCAGGTGCAGCCCGGTGACATCGTCGGGTGCGACGACGACGGCGTGGTCGTCGTCCCCGCCGCCGTCGCGCAGGAGGTCGCCGTCCACGGGCGCGCCATCCTCCTGGCCGACATGAACGCCCGGCGCAAGCACTACGCCAGCCAGGGCCGCCCCGCCGACAGCACCGTCGACGTCGAGGCCGTCCTCGCCTACTACGAAGGCCTCTGACCGGCCGCGGGGCGCCCTCGGGCGCCCCGCGCCGACCCCCACGACCCCTCCTCCCGGGAGCACACCCATGGCAGCGTCGCCAGGCACCACCCAGGTCGGCTTCGTCGGCCTGGGCAACATCGGCCGTCCCATGGCCCTCGCGCTCCTCGGTGGCGGGTGGGACGTGACCGTCCTCGACCGCTCGGCCGAGAAGGCCCAGGCCCTGCGCGAGGCCGGCGCCGCCGTGGCCGAGGGGCCGGCCGACCTGGCGCGGTGCCAGGTGCTCGTCCTCGCGGTGCCGGACGACGCGGCCGTGGAGTCGGTCCTCGAGGGCCCCGACGGCTGGCTCGAGCGCGGCGGCGACGGGCGCACGGTGGTCATCCACAGCACCGTGATGCCGGAGACGGCCGCCCGGCTCGCCGACGTCGCGCGGGAGCACGGCGTCGGGCTGCTGGACGCGCCGGTGAGCGGGGGAGCGGCGCGCGCCGAGGCCGGTGACCTGACGATCATGGTCGGCGGCGACGAGGCGGTCCTCGAGGAGGTCCGGCCCCTGCTGGACACGGAGGGCAGCCAGGTGCTGCTCGTCGGCGCGCCGGGCGCCGGTGCGGCCACGAAGCTGGCCAACCAGCTGATGATGCTGTCGGCGCTGGCGGGGGTGCACGAGGCCCTCGACCTGGCGGCCGCCCACGGCGTCGCCGAGGAGGCCGTCTTCGAGGCCACCGCCTCGAGCACCGGGGACTCGTGGGTGGCCCGCAACTGGGGCTTCTTCGACAAGACCGCCGCCGCCTACGACGAGGGCGGCACGCCCCCGCGCGAGCGGCCGTGGAGCAAGGACCTGTTCGAGGTGGTGGCGGCGGCCCGCGCCGCCGACGTCCGCGTGCCGGTGGCGGGGCTGCTCGCCCAGGTGCTCGCGGACCGGGTCGAGGCGCACGCCGCGGCCCAGCAGCAGCGACCCGCAGGAGGTGCGGAGTGAGAGGCGTTCGAGAGAGGGCCAGTGCGCCCCAGGGCGACGGCTCGCAGCCGGTCCCGCTGAGCCGGCAGGTGGGCCAGCTGGCCCGCGACCCCGGAGCCGGGCTCGACCCGGCCCCCGCCGGTCGCCGGCCGATGGGCCAGTCCCGGCGCGAGGCGCTGGCGGGCTACGGGTTCCTCCTGCCGTGGTTCGGCGGGATGGCGCTGCTGACGCTGGGCCCGATGGCGTACTCGCTGTACCTGTCGTTCACGAAGTACAACCTGCTGACGCCGCCGGAGTGGCGGGGGCTGGCGAACTACCAGCGGATGCTCGACGACCCGCGGTTCCTCAACTCCATCGGGGTCACGCTGCAGTACGTCGTCATCGCCGTGCCGTCGATCCTCGCGGTCTCCCTGGCGGTGGCCATGATCCTCAACATGGGCATGCGCTTCCTGCCCTTCTACCGGGCGGCGTTCTACCTGCCGTCGCTCATCGGCGCCAGCGTCGCGATCGCGGTGCTGTGGCGGCAGATCTTCGGCGGCACCGGTGTCTTCAACGCCGTCCTGGACGTCTTCGGGATCGAGGGCAAGAGCTGGATCGGCAACCCCAGCACGGCCCTCTACACGCTGATCATCCTCAGCGTGTGGACGTTCGGGTCCGCGATGATCATCTTCCTGGCCGGGCTCCGGCAGGTGCCCAAGGAGCTGTACGAGGCGGCCTCCGTGGACGGCGCGGGCCCCGTCCGGCGCTTCTTCCACGTGACGCTGCCCCTGCTCACGCCGCTGATCTTCTTCAACGTGCTGCTGACCACGGTGAACGCCTTCCAGGCCTTCACCCCGGCGTACGTGGTCAGCAACGGCACGGGCGGGCCGCTGGACTCCACGCTCTTCTACACGCTCTACCTCTACCAGCGCGGCTTCTCCAACCTGGAGATGGGCTACGCCTCGGCCATGGCGTGGGTCCTGGTCGTCGTCCTCGGCCTCTTCACCGCCTTCATGTTCGCCACCTCCCGCTTCTGGGTCCACTACGGAGACGAGAAATGACCGCTCAGGCTCCCGCGGCGCCCGTGGCGCTGCAGCGACCGGTCTTCGGCCGGCGCCGGTCCAAGAACAAGGTCGTCATCGGGCTGGTCCGCCACGCGGTGCTGCTGCTCGTCCTCGCCGTGATCCTCTACCCGCTGCTGTGGATGATCGGCGCGTCGCTGCGGCCCAGCAACGAGGCGTTCGGCACGATCGGGCTGTGGTCGGGGAACCTCACCTTCGACAACTACCGGGAGGGCTGGAGCTTCGGCAGCCTGAACTTCTCCCGGTACTTCATGAACTCGCTCGTGATCACCGTGCTGTGCATCCTCGGCAACGTCATCTCGTGCTCGCTGGCGGCCTACGCGTTCGCGCGGCTGGAGTTCCCGTTCAAGCGGACGCTGTTCGCCCTGATGCTCGGCACGATGCTCCTTCCCTACCACGTGACGCTCGTGCCGCAGTACGTCATGTTCAACGAGCTCGCCTGGATCAACACGATCCTGCCGCTGGTGGTGCCCAAGTTCCTGGCCACCGACGCGTTCTTCATCTTCCTCATGGTCCAGTTCATCCGGACCCTGCCGCGCGAGCTGGACGCCGCTGCCCGGCTGGACGGCTGCGGCCACGTCGGCATCTTCCGGCGGATCATCCTGCCCCTGTCCATCCCGGCGATCGGGACGACGGCGCTGTTCACCTTCATCCACACCTGGAACGACTTCCTCGGCCCGCTGCTCTACCTGAACCAGCCGGAGAAGTGGACCGTGGCGCAGGGCCTCAACGGCTTCCTGGACGCCACCGGGGAGTCGGCCTTCGGGCCCCTGTTCGCCATGGCGACGCTGTCGCTGGCGCCGATCATCGGCTTCTTCCTCGTCGCCCAGAAGCTGCTCATCGAGGGCATCGCCACGAGCGGCCTCAAGTAGCAGGTCACGATCGGGTGACGGTGCTTGATCAGCGGGCTCGACTATTGTAGACAATACCTGCACAGCATGTCCTGGACGACGCCGACGGAGGCGCCGCAGGGACCGGTCCCCGGACCGGGGCCCGAGACGGGGCCAGGCTCCTGCGGCACGACCGCTCACCGACGAGCGATCCGATGCACCGAGAGAGGAACGATGATGTTCACGAACAACAGCCGGACGTGGCGGACCCGCGCGGGCCTCGTGGCCGGCGCGGCGACGCTGGCCCTGGTGACCACCGCCTGCGGCGGCGGCACCTCCGTCGGCGGCAGCGGTGGTGGCGGCGGCGGCGACGACGAGAACGTGGTCGACGGCACGGGCGAGGTGGGCGGCGAGATCCGCCTGTCCTTCTGGGGCTCGGGCCCCCGCGTGGAGCTGACCAACGGCGTCTCGGCCCTGTTCACCGAGGCCAACCCCGGCGTCACCGTGCAGCCGGAGTTCGCCGACTTCGCGGCCTACTGGGAGCGGCTGAACGTCCAGGCCTCCAGCGGCAACCTGCCCTGCGTCACCCAGACCCAGGGCCGCCAGCTCAACGACTACAGCACCAAGGGCGTCCTGCTCGACCTCGACCCGATGATCGAGTCCGGTGCGATCAACGTCGACGACATCCCCTCCGAGGTCCTCGACACCGGCCGCGGCCTCGACGGCAAGCTCTACATGATCCCCTACGGCGCCGCCTACGACGCCGTCGAGATCAACCAGACGCTCGCGGACCAGGCGGGCGTGGGCCTGCCCGAGGACGGCTACGACTGGGACGCCTTCGGCGAGTACATCACCGAGGCGCAGGGGGGCCTGCCCGAGGGCATCGCCGCCGCCAACCTCGGCGGTGGCCTGCCGAACTACTTCATCGCGTGGGTCCGCGGCCAGGGCCAGGACCTCTTCGACGGCAGCAAGATCGGGTTCGACCAGAAGACCCTCGAGGACTTCTGGAACTTCTGGGAGGAGCTGCGCACCGGCGGGTCGACGACCACCGCCGAGCAGCGCTCGGAGGAGCCGGTGCAGACCGAGCAGCGCTACGTCGCCCAGGGCAAGGCGATGCTGGACAGCGTCCCGGGCAACGCGCTCTCCCCGGGGCAGGCGACGCTCGACGGCCTGGCCCCCGGCCAGAAGCTGACCACCGTGGCCATGCCCTCCGGCGAGGAGGGCTCGGGCAACGTCCTGTTCACCTCGGGCTTCTCGATCCCGACGAACTGCGACAACGTGCCCACCGCCGCGGCGTTCATCGACTTCTGGATGAACGACGACGAGGGCGCGGCCCTGTTCGCCTCCAACAACGGCACGGTGACCAACACCCGCCACCTGCAGGCCCAGCTCGACAACCCGGACCTGCCGGAGCTGCAGCGCCACACCCTGGAGCTGTACCAGGAGATCGTCGAGAACGAGCCGCCGTCGGTGGTCTACCCCCCCGGCTACCAGGCGAACTTCGAGACGGCGTTCGACCGCGCCTACGAGAGCATCATCTTCGGCGGCACGAGCGTCGAGGACGCGGCCTCGGCCTTCATCGACGAGGTGAACTCGGCCCTCGCGGCGCAGTGACGCGCAGCTGAGAGCACGGGGCGGGGCGGCTGCTCGGCGGCCGCCCCGCCCTCCGGCGCAGCCGACGGGGCTGCGCAGAGGGGGACGAGGGGACAGCGATGAGCAGCGAGGCGCACGAGCCGGCGGCCCAGGCGGGCGGCGCGCTGGCCGGCATGGTGGTGCTGGACCTCACCCAGGTGATGGCCGGCCCGTTCTGCACGATGGTCCTGGCCGACCTGGGGGCCGACGTCATCAAGGTCGAGAACCCGGACGGCGGTGACCAGACCCGGCGCTCCTGGGGCCGTTCGGGCAAGGGCGAGGACAGCAGGGCGTTCATGTCGCTGAACCGCAACAAGCGCAGCGCCGTGCTCGACCTCAAGACCCCCGAGGGCGTGGCCGCCTTCCGCGACCTGGCCTCGAGGGCCGACGTCGTCATCGAGAACTGGCGGCCGGGGGTGGCCGCCCGCCTCGGCGTCGACTACGAGTCCCTCTCGGCGGACAACCCGGGGCTCATCTACGCGAGCATCTCCGGCTTCGGGCAGAGCGGCCCGTACGCCGACCGGCCCGGCTACGACCTCATCGCCCAGGCGATGGCCGGGGTCATGAGCATCACCGGTGAGCCCGACGGCCGGCCGGTCAAGAGCGGCATCCCGGTCGCCGACCTCGGCTCGGGCCTGTTCATGGCGATCGGCATCCTCGCGGCGTGGTCGGCCAAGCAGCGCACCGGCCTCGGCCAGCGGGTGGAGACGTCGCTGTTCGAGTCGGCCCTGGCGCTGGCGGTGTGGGAGTCCACCGAGTACTGGGACACCGGGCGGGTGCCGGCCAAGCTCGGCTCGGCCAACCGGATGTCCGCGCCCTACCAGGCGCTGGCCACCAAGGACGGCTTCGTCACGGTGGGCGCGAACAACGACCGCCTGTGGCGGCGCCTGTGCGCGTGCCTGGAGGCGGAGCACCTCGTCGAGGACGAGCGCTTCGCCACCAACACCGGCCGGATGGCCCACCGCGCCGAGCTCGTCGAGGCCCTCGAGGAGCGGATGGTCCAGCGGACCACCGACGAGTGGGTCGAGGCGCTGCTCGGCGCCGGCGTGCCGGCGGGGCCGATCCAGGACTACGGCCAGGTGCTGTCCGAGGACCCGCACGTCAAGGCGCGCGGCATGGTCACCTCGGTGGAGCACCCGGTGGAGGGCCGGCTCCCGCTGCTGGCCTCGCCGCTGCGGCTGAGCTCCACGCCGCCGTCGGTGCGCCGCCCGCCGCCGCTGCTCGGCGAGCACACCGACGAGGTGCTCGGCCGCTCCACCGGGCAGCCGTGAGCGGGCCCGGCGCCGCCGCCGGGCGGGTGGTCCTGCGCCGCGAGGGCCCCGTGCTGCACGCGGTGCTGTCGAACCCCGCTCGCCGCAACGCCATCACCTGGGCCATGTACGACCAGCTCCTGGAGCTGTGCGAGCAGGTGGAGGCCGACCCGGGCCTGCGCCTCGTGGTCGTGCGCGGGGAGGGGGAGGCGTTCGCCGCGGGCACCGACGTCCACCAGTTCGCCGAGTTCGGCGAGGGGGCGCAGGGCGGTGCGGACGGCGTCGCCTACGAGCACCGCGTCGCCGCCGTGCTGGACCGGCTGCTCGGCCTGCGGGTGCCGGTGCTCGGCGTCGTGGACGGCCCCGCCGTGGGTGCGGGCCTGGCCGTGGCCGCCGTGTGCGACGTGCTCGTGGCCACGACCGAGGCCCGCTTCGGCGTGCCGATCGCCCGCACGCTGGGCAACTGCATCCCCGCCGCCGTGGTCGCCCGCCTCCAGCAGCGCTTGGGTGCGGGGCGCACCACCGCGATGCTCCTGACCGCGCGCCTGCTCGGCGCCGACGAGGCGGCCGCCGCCGGGTTCGTCCACCGCGTCGTGCCGCGGGGCGAGCTCGACGCCGCCGCCGCGGACCTCGTGCGCCGGATCACCGCCGGCGCACCGCTGACCCTGGCGTCGCTCAAGGAGATCGACCGGCGCCTCGCGCCCGCGGTCGCCCCGGCCGACGACCTGCTCGCGCGCTGCTACGGCAGCGCGGACTTCCGGGAGGGCGTCAACGCCTTCCTCGACCACCGCACGCCCCAGTGGGAGGGCCGATGACCACGACCACCGACCAGCCGGGCCGGCCGACCGGCGACCCGACCGCCACCCGCGTGGTGGACGCCCACCACCACTACTGGCGGGTCGACGCCGAGGAGCAGGGCTGGCGCACCTCCGCGCACGGCGCGATCGACCGGGACTACGGCCCGGAGGACCTGCACCCCGAGCTGGCCGCCAGCGGCGTCGACGCCACCGTGCTCATGCAGTCGGTCGACAGCGCCGCCGAGAACGACCGGATGGCCGCCTACGTCGCGGACTCCCCGTCGGTGGCCGGTGTCGTCGGCTGGCTCCCGGTGCGCGAGCCGGAGGCCGCCCGCGCCGAGCTGGACCGCGCTGCCGACGCCACGTGGCGCGGGGTGCGGTGCCTGATCGCCCGCGACCCCATGGCGTGGCTGGCGGACCCGGCGGTCGTCGCGCTCTTCCGCGACCTGGCCGCGCGCGACCTCGCCTGGGACGTCGTCCCGATCACCCCCGAGCAGGTGGCGGCGGTGCTCGAGCTGGCCCGCGCGGTGCCGGACCTGCGGATCGTCGTGGACCACCTCGCGCGCCCGCCGCTGGACACCGGCGGCTGGCAGCCCTGGGCCGACCAGCTGGCCCAGCTCGGGGCCTGCCCCGGCGTGGCGCTGAAGGTCTCGGTCGGCGTCGACGTCCTCACCGCCTGGGACGGCTGGCGCGGGGACGCCCTGGGCCCGTACGTGCGGCACGCGGTCGAGGTCTTCGGCCCCGAGCGGCTGATGCTGGCCAGCAACTGGCCGGTCGTGCTCCTGCGCGCCGACTACGGCACCGCCTGGCGCGACCTGTCCGGCGCGGTGCGCGCGGCCGGCGCCTCGGACGACGAGCTGGCCCGCGTCACCGGCGGCACCGCCACGGACTGGTACCGGCTGGGCGCGGGGCAGGACGGGGCGTGAGCGAGCCGCTGCTGCTGGCGCTCGGCGAGCGCGCGCCGCAGGTCGCGCCGGGCGCCTGGGTCGCGCCCGGCGCGGTGCTCGTCGGCGACGTGGCCCTGGCCGACGGCGCCAGCGTCTGGTACACGAGCGTGCTGCGTGCCGACGGCGCCAGCATCCGCATCGGCGCCGGCAGCAACGTCCAGGACGGCTGCGTGCTGCACGCCGACACCCGCGGGGCCCTGGAGGTGGGCGCCGGCGTCTCGGTGGGCCACCGGGCCGTGCTGCACGGCTGCACCGTCGAGGACGGCGCGCTCGTCGGCATGGGGGCCGTGGTCCTCACCGGCGCCCGGATCGGCGCAGGGTCGCTCGTCGCCGCGGGCGCCGTGGTGCTCGAGGGCACCGACGTGCCCCCGGGCTCCCTCGTGGCCGGCGTCCCGGCGAAGGTCCGGCGCCCCCTGGAGGAGGCGGAGGTGCAGTCGCTGCGCGACAACGCCACCACCTACGACGCCCTCCTGGCGGTCCACCGCGACGCCGGGGTCGCGGCGGCGCCCGGGCGCTGAGGTGGCCTCAGTCGTCGAAGGCCGGCGAGAACCGGTTCGCGGAGCGCTGCACGTGGCGGAGCATCGCGGCCGCCGCGGCCTCCCCGTCGTGCGCGGCGACGGCGTCCACCACCGCCTGGTGCTCGGCCACGGCCTCCGCGCGCACCCCCTGGCCGGAGCTCAGGCGCAGCAGCTTGACGTGCGTGTGCATCCGCGCCAGGCAGTCGCGGACCACCCCGTTGCCGCTGCCGGCGGCGACGGCGTCGTGGAACTGCGCGTCCAGGCCGGCGAAGACGGCGTAGCTCGTGCCCTCCGGCTCCCCGGCCGCCCCCTCCAGGGACGAGACCAGCCCGCGCAGGTGGGCCACGGCGTCGTCGTCCATGCGCTCGGCGGCCCAGCGGGCCGCCGCCGGCTCCAGGAGCAGCCGCACCTGGACCAGCTCGTCGAACTGCTCGCGGGTGAGCTGGGGGGCCACCCGGTAGCCGGCCAGGTGGGTGCGCACCACCACGCCGCCGGCCTCGAGGCGCTGCATGGCCTCGCGGATGGGGGTCTGGGAGACCCCCAGCTCGCGCGCCAGCGCGTCGATCGCCAGGCGCTCGCCGGGCTCCAGCTGGTTGCTCAGCAGCCGCGCGAGCAGCTCGTCGTAGACGTGGTCGCCCAGGCGGGCCCGGGGGAGCGGAGCGGCGCCCCGGCCCCGCTCGGCGCCGCTCACGCGCCCCGCCGCATCCACCGCGCCGGCCTCTCGGGCCGGTTGACAGGGGCGCTCACGGGAGCCATGCTACGGGGTATGCAGATCAGATACGATCGGATCGCAACGCCGCGCTCCGGTCGCCGGACCCGGCCGTGACCGGGCTCCCGCCCGCGGGGTTCCTGCGCGGCCCGCGAGAGGTGCTGCTCGGGTGCGGCCAGCGGGCGGCCCTGCCCGCGCTGGTGGCCCGCACCGGCTCGCGGCCGCTGCTCGTCACCGACGCCCGGGTGGGCGCCGAGCCGGCCTTCCGCGAGCTGGTCGACGGGCTGACCGCCGCCGGGCTGAGCGTGGAGGTCTACGCCGAGGCCCTGCCCGACCTGCCGGTCGAGCAGGTGCCGGCCGCGACCGAGCTGGCCCGCCGTCACGGCGCCGACGTCGTCGTCGGCTTCGGCGGCGGCAGCTGCATGGACCTCGCGAAGGTCGTGGCGCTGCTCCTGGCCCACGGCGGCCGGCCGCAGGACTACTACGGCGAGCACCGGGTGCCCGGCCCGACCGTGCCGGTGATCGCCGTCCCGACCACGGCAGGCACGGGCTCGGAGGTCACCCCCGTCACCGTGCTCAACGACCCCGAGCGCACGAGCAAGGTGGGCATCTCCAGCCCCCACCTGATCCCGGTGGCCGCGGTCTGCGACCCCGAGCTCACCGTCACGTGCCCGGCGGGCGTCACCGCCGCGGCCGGGGCCGACGCCCTCTCCCACGCGATCGAGGCGTTCACCGCGGTGCGCCGCCCGGTGACCCCGGAGCTGTCCTCCGAGCGGGTCTTCGTCGGCAAGAACGCCCTCACCGACGCCTTCGCGCTGGTCGGCATCCGGGCCGTGGCCACCCACCTGCACCGCGCGGTCACCCAGCCGGACGACCTCGAGGCGCGCTCGGGCATGGTGCTGGCGGCCCTCGCCGGCGGCTACGCCTTCGGCACCGCCGGCACGGCAGCTGCGCACGCGCTGCAGTACCCGATCGGCGCGCTGACCCACACCCCCCACGGCCTGGGCGTGGGCACCCTGCTGCCGCACGTCATGGCCTTCAACCTGCCCGAGCGGACCCCGGAGCTGGCCGACGTGGCCCGCGCCATGGGCGCCGGGTCTCCCGGGGACGACGAGGGCGCGCTCGCGCGGGCCGCGGTCGACGCCGTGGCCGACCTGCTCACCTCGGTCGGCGTCCCGGCCGACCTGGCGGCGCTCGGCGTCCCCGAGGACCAGCTGGCCTGGGCGGCGACGGAGTCGATGAGCGCCCGCCGGCTGGTGGAGAACAACCCCCGCCCGCTCGACGAGGCGGGCGCCCTGGAGATCCTGCGGGCGGCTCACGCCGGGGGCCGGTCGTGAGCGCGGTGCAGGACCGGGCGCAGGACGAGGCGCAGGCCGCGGCGGCGGACGTGCGGGCGCTGCCGCCGCTGGGCGAGCGCACCGGCCTGCTGGTCGGCGGCCGCTGGCGCGAGGCCGCCTCGGGGGCGGTGCTCGCCGTCGACGACCCGGCCACCGGCGAGGTCGTCGCGACGGTGGCCGACGCCGGCGTCGAGGACGCGCTGGCCGCCGTCGAGGCCGCTGCCGCGGCCGGTCCCGCCTGGGCCGCGGCGGCCCCGCGCCGGCGCGCCGAGGTGCTGCGCCGCGCCTTCGAGCTCATGGTCGAGCGCTCGGAGGAGATCGCCCGGCTGATCTCGCTCGAGAACGGCAAGGCCCTGCCCGACGCCCGCTCCGAGGTGGCCTACGCCGCGGAGTTCTTCCGCTGGTACGCCGAGGAGGCCGTGCGGGTGCCCGGAACGCTGGCCACGGCGCCCAGCGGGGCCCACGACATCCTCGTGCGCCACGAGCCGATCGGCGTCGTCGCCCTCATCACGCCCTGGAACTTCCCCGCGGCGATGGCCACGCGCAAGCTCGGGCCCGCGCTCGCCGCCGGGTGCACCGCCGTGCTCAAGCCCGCCGAGCAGACCCCGCTCACCGCCCTGCTCGTGGCCGACCTGCTGGCCGAGGCGGGCGTGCCCGACGGCGTCGTCAACGTCGTGACCACCGCCTCACCGGGCCCCGTGGTCGACGCCGTGCTGCACCACCCCGCCGTGCGGATGCTGTCCTTCACCGGGTCCACCGAGGTCGGGCGGGTCCTGCTGCGCAGCGCGGCCGACACCGTGCTCAAGTGCGCGATGGAGCTCGGCGGCAACGCCCCGTTCCTCGTGCTCGAGGGAGCCGACGTCGAGGCCGCCGTCGAGGGCGCGATGGTCGCCAAGATGCGCAACGGCGGCCAGGCCTGCACCGCGGCCAACCGGTTCTACGTCCACCGCAGCCTCGCCGAGGAGTTCGTGGCCGGGCTGAGCGCGCGGATGGGCGCGGTCGTCGTCGGCCGGGGCTCCGACCCCGCCACCGGCTGCGGACCGCTCGTCGACCGGGCCAGCGTGGACAAGGCCGCCCGCCTCGTGGACGACGCCGTGGCCCGCGGCGCCCGCGTGCTGCTCGGCGGCGAGGTCCCCGACGGGCCCGGCTGCTTCTACCCGCCGACGGTCGTGGTCGACGTCCCGCCCGGGGCCTCGATCCTGGCCGAGGAGGTCTTCGCCCCGGTCGCCCCGGTCGTCGTCGTCGACGACGACGAGGAGGCGGTGGCCGCGGCCAACGACACCCCGTTCGGCCTGGTGTCCTACGTCTACGCGGGCGACGTGGGTCGCGCCCTGCGCGTGGGCCAGCGCCTGGAGGCGGGCATGGTCGCGGTCAACCGCGGCCTGGTCTCGGAGCCGGCGGCGCCGTTCGGCGGCGTCAAGCAGAGCGGGCTGGGACGGGAGGGGAGCCAGGAGGGGCTGCTGGAGTACACGGAGGCGAAGTACCTCGCCGTGGCCTGGTAGGCCGCGCGACCGCACCACCACCACCTCGCGCGGAGCGCGCGGGGCGCCACGTCGAAGGAGACACAGCGCTGTGAGCAACGAGATGGTCAAGCTGTTCGAGGGCCTGCGGGTCGCGGACGTCCGTGACGGCCTCGACTGGATCGGCATGCCCAACAAGGGCAGCGTCGACCGGGCGATCCAGTCGATCGCGCCGGGCATGCGGTTCTGCGGTCCGGCCTTCACGGTGCGCTCGCGCGTCACGCAGATCCAGGTGCCCCAGATCTCGCCCGACGAGTACACGAAGTGGGCCCGCGAGTACTGGTACAAGGAGATCCTCCACTCCCCGTGGGACTCCGAGCTGCAGAAGGGCGACATCGTCGTCCTGGAGTCCCCCGACATGGGCGTCGGGGAGATCGGCTCCTACAACTCCCTCGACTGGCACATCAAGGGCGCGGCCGCGATCGTCACCTCCGGCGGCGCGCGCGACCGCGACGAGTGCATCGCGCAGGGCGTTCCGATCTTCGCCCAGTTCCGCAACCAGTCCATGACCCAGGGCCGCGTGGAGTACGAGGCCGCCAAGATCCCGGTGAGCATCGGCGGCGTGCAGATCAAGCCGGGCGACATCGTCCTGGGCGACGGCGACGGCGTCATCGCCGTGCCGCTCGAGCACGCCGAGCAGGTGGCGAAGTACGCGCGCCAGGAGCACGAGAACGACAAGGCCGGCCGCCGCCGCATGTACGAGGTCATGGGCTGGGACCTCGACGACAGCGTCAAGTGACCGATCGCCTCTCCGGGAGCCCCCGGTGAGCGAGGGCGAGGGGCGCCCCGGCCGCACGGTCCTCGTGCGCCGGGGCGCCCTCGCCCGGCTCGTGCTCGACAACCCGCGGGCCCGCAACGCGCTCACGGCGGCGATGTACGACCAGCTCGCCGAGCACTGCGCGGCGCTGGCCGCCGACCCCGACGTGCGGCTCGTCACGATCGAGGGAGCCGTCGAGGGCGGTGCCTTCGCCGCCGGCACCGACATCGCTGACCTCGTCGCGGTCGACAGCGGTCCGGCGGGCGTGGCCTACGAGGGCCAGATCACCCGGGTCCTGGACGCCGTCCGGGCGCTGCGGGTGCCGGTCGTCGCCCTCGTGCAGGGCCCGGCCGTCGGCGGCGGGCTGGCCCTGCTCGCCTGCTGCGACCTCGTCTACGCCACGCCCGACGCCCGCTTCGGCGCCCCGGTGGCGCGCACCCTGGGCAACTGCGTCTCCCCGGCCACGATCGCCCGGATGCGCGCGGTCCTCGGCCGGGCCCTGGCGACCGACCTGCTGCTCACCGGCCGCCTCGCCAGCGCCGAGGAGGCGCTCGCCGCCGGCATGCTCCGGGCGGTGCTGCCCGCCGAGGAGCTCGAGGCGGTGGTCGACGACCTGCTCGCGCGGGTCAGCGCCTGCGCGCCGCTGTCGGTGGCCGCCTCGAAGGAGCTCGGCCAGCGCCTCGACGACCGCGCGATGGCCGTCGAGCGCGACGACGTCTACGACCGGGTCTACGGCAGCGAGGACTTCCGCGAGGGCGTCTCGGCGTTCCTGGCCAAGCGGCGCCCGGTCTGGCGGGGCCGCTGACGCTCAGCCCAGGACGTCGGCGTCCGCGCGGTCGCGCTCCAGCTCCTGCGGCGCCTCGCCCGGCAGGGCCAGGACGACGCGGAACAGCGAGCGCGGGTCCTGGAGGACCGCGGGGCGGTCGACGGCCGCGCGCGGGACGACGTCCAGCCAGCGCACCGGCCGCCGGTGCGGCACCGGGTCGTCGGCGGTGAAGCGGTAGCCGCCGGTGACCCGGCCCAGCAGCAGCCCGCGGCCCTCCTCGACCGGCACCGCGACCTCGTCGCCCACGGCCACCTCCGCGACCAGGGCCTGCAGCTGGCGCAGCGCCTTGCCGGGCCGTCGCTTGACGCCCGTCTCGGCCGCCCGCTGGGCGAGCAGGTCGCGCAGCCCGGCGGCGTCCAGACCGCCGGCGTCCACGTCCACGCCGCTGGCGGCGTCCAGGCCCACGACGCCGTCGCCGACGAAGACCCCCAGCGCCCCGGCGTCCGGCGGGCGCACGACCCACAGGTCGCGGCCCGGTGCGGGCGCGCGCGCGGGGACGTCGTCGGCCGGCGGCCACACGTAGGGCAGGTCGTCGGGCACGTCGCCGAAGACCGCGCGGTAGTGGTCGGGGTCCTTGCGCACCAGCGCCGAGCGGTGGCTGAGGTGCAGGGCTCCGTCGCCCAGCCACGAGGGCAGGAGGCCGTCGGCCGCGAGGTCGTCCTGGCCGACCCCGACGACCTCGGGGGCGAACTCGCTGATCAGCGCCTCGGTGGTGTCCGCGTGGCCCAGGGCGCGCCAGGCCCGCACGCAGGCGAGGCCGTAGGCGACCAGGGCCGGCGTCCGCCCGCGCCACATCGTGACGACGGGGTGGTGGTGCCAGCCGTACTCGGGCAGCTCCAGGGCGCGCAGCACCTGCAGGGTCTCCACCCGCTGCTTGCCCAGGCGGGCCTGGTCGAGCACGGCGGCGCTGCGCTCGAAGTCGCGGTAGGGGAGGAAGGTCTGCACCCGTCCATCCTGGCCAGGCTGGCGCCGACCGCACCCGGGCGCTAGGCATGGGGGATGCTCACGCGCAGCCGCCACGTCCCCGGAGCCACCCCCCAGGACGTCTGGGCGGTGCTCGCCGACGGCTGGGCGTACCCGACGTTCGTCGTGGGCGCCTCGAGCATGCGGGCGGTGGACCGCGCATGGCCGGCGACCGGGGCGACGCTGCACCACTCCGTGGGGGCGTGGCCGCTGCTCATCCAGGACACGACCACGGTCGTCTCGGCCGACCCGCCGCGGCGGCTGGAGCTGCAGGCCCGCGGCTGGCCCGCCGGCGAGGCGCGGGTGGTCTTCGAGCTGGCCGAGCAGGCCGGGGGCACCCTGGTCACCCTGTCCGAGGACGCCACGAGCGGGCCCGGCGTCCTCGTGCCCCGACCGCTGCGCCACCTGATGCTCCTGCCCCGCAACGACACGACGCTCGAGCGCCTGGCGCACCTCGTCCGCGGCCGCGTCGGAGCAGGGGACCCGCCCGGCAGCGAATGATCCAGGGCGTCGAGGGGTACCAGGGGCCCATGACCGACACCGACGCCCGCCTCCACGCCCTCGTGGACCGGCTCGACCCCGCCCCGGGCGCCGCTGGTCACGTGGCGCACTCCCGCGGGCTCCTCGCGCGCGGCATGCACTGGTACCTGGACATGCGCGACGAGTACGAGAGCGGGGGCGGCCAGACCGACGAGCGCCCGCTCACCGGCTACGCCCTGCTCTCGACCGGCTACCTCGTCGCGGCCGGCACCGCGGCGGCGCTCGTGGCGCGCCGCCGGCGCGGGGGAGCGGCCCTGCCCACGCCCGGCGAGCTGGCGCTGCTCAGCGTGGCGGTCTTCCGCGTCACCCGCACGATCAGCAAGGACGCCGTCCTCTCGCACCTGCGGGCGCCGTTCACCGTCTTCGAGGGGCCCTCGGCGCCGGGCGAGGTGCACGAGTCGCCGCGCAGCGGGCCGGTGCGCCACGCGGTCGGCGAGCTCGTCACCTGCCCCTTCTGCCTCGGGCAGTGGGTGGGGACGGCGGCGCTGGTCTCCTTCGCCGCGGCGCCCCGGGCGACCCGGTGGGTGGCGACGCTGATGACCGTGGTCGCCGCCTCGGACGCGCTGCAGTACGGCTTCGCGGCGCTGGAGAGCACCGAGGGCTAGGCCGTCGGGCGCGCGAAGGCCCCCTCGACCCGGTGCGGGTCTCGGGGGCCTCCGTGCGTGCGGGGCCGGTCAGGCGCCGTCGGAGCCCTGGCCCGCCACGGGAGGGCGCACGTTGCCCTCGCCGTCCATGATCTGACCCGTCTCGTCCTGGTTGTCGGAGCCCACCCGGATGCTGTCCGGGACGGAGTTGACGCTCATCGCCGCGACGATCTCCTCCTCGGAGACGGCGCGGTGGTCGTCGACCTGGGTGTGGTGGTGCTGCTCGTCCTGCTCGCTCATCGGAGCGTCCTTCCCTCGGGGATCCGCGCGGGCCGGGGGGCCCGGTCACGGGTTGACAGTCTGACCGCCCTCGGTGCCGGGGGTCTCGTCGGTGGACCACCGCAGCCGGGCGGCCGCGCCGTCCGCGATCAGAGCGGACTCCAGCTCGACCAGCTGCACCTGGGCGCCGGTCGCCGCGGCGGCGCGCAGCAGCGCGAGGTCCGCCGGGGCCTCCTGCACGGGCCCCTCCCAGGGCGGCGTCGTGCCGGGCAGGGCGACGTCGGTGCCGTTCGGGCCCACGAGGAGCTTGCGCCCGCGCAGGGCGGCCGGCACGAGGAGGAGCTCCTCGACCTGCCCCGAGCGGACCGCCAGGGCGGTCTCGTGCAGATCGCCGGTGCTACGGGTGCGCGTGTCGGGGTCGTCGTGCACCGCGCGCCAGCGCTGCACGGCCTCGTCCTCGGTGCGGGCCGCCCGCTCGTCCAGCCCGCGGAGCAGGGCGAGGTCGACGTCGACGGTGGAGGACCCCGCGGCCCGGGTGTCGCCCTCGACCTGCACGACGGGCACCCGCACGGTCATCTGCTCGGCGACCAGGCGCCGGGCGTAGACGTCGCCGGAGAGGATCACCGCCACCGCGCCGTGCTCGCAGACCATGTGGTCGATCCGCTTCGCCGGCTCCTCGGCGTTGGCGAACCAGGTGTTCGCGACGGTGTGCTGGTACTCCGGCTCCTTCCAGCCCCCCGCCCGGACCTTGCGCATGTGCAGCGTCTTCGCGGGCTCGGTGCTGGTGGAGTCCTGCACCGGGCCGCCCACCGCGCTCACCAGCTCGATGTCGGCGCCCTCGCGGTCGGCGCGGACCACGACCACGGGGGCGTGGCGGGCCTGGTAGCGCAGCAGCGGCACGACGTCGACGATCGGTCCGGTGGTCGCCTCCCCGACGCCGTTGCGGCTGTGCTCGACCAGCACCTCGTCGAGCACGACCTGGCCGTCGCGCACGGCCAGGTAGCGGCTCTCGCCGCCCGCGAGGTCGACCGGGCGCGCCACGGCGTCGTCGAGCGCGGTGAGGTCGATGTCCGGGGCACCGGCTCGGGCGAGCTCGCCGCGCAGGTCCTCCCAGCGCAGGCGCCGCTCGGTGGCGCCGTTCTCGTCCACGGCGGTGAGGTCGATCACGACCGTGGTGCTCGTGCCCTGGGGCTCCAGCACCTCGGTCAGCGGCGTGACGTCCACGGGGTCCTCCTCATCGTCCACCCCTCGGGTGGTCTCCGTCGGGCTCGAAGGACCGCTACCCGGGCGCCAGGGGCGCAAACGCCGGGGCGCGGCGCGAGGATGGCCGCGTGGCACACCTGGAGGGCCTGGTCGACCCGGCCGACGACGGGCGGGGCGAGACGCCCACCCAGCGGGCGGACCGCAACTTCGCCGAGCTGCTGCAGGAGCTGCGGGTGGCCCAGACCGGGACCCAGATCCTCTTCGCGTTCCTGCTCGCGACGGCCTTCACCCAGCTGCTGCAGGACTCCGACGCCTTCACGCAGCGCCTGCTCGCGGTCGACCTCGTGCTCGCCGCCGTGGCCACCGCGACCCTCATCGCGCCCGTGGCGCTCCACCGGGCGCTGTTCCGCCGGCGGATGAAGGCCCAGCTCGTCCAGGCGGCCTCGCGCCTGGCCCGGGTCGGCCTGGCGCTGCTCATGGTCGCCGTGACGGGCTCGTGCCTGCTCGCGCTGGACGCCGTCCTGTCGCGGGCCGTGGCCGCCGCCGTCAGCGCCGCGGTGCTCGTGGTGTTCCTCGGGCTGTGGGTCGTGCTGCCCCTCGTGGTGGCCCGCGCCCACCGCCGCAGCAGCGAGCCCTAGCGGCCGGCCTCGTCGGGCACGCCGTGCTGGTCCTCGTGGCCCTCCTCGCCGTGGGTGACGCCCAGGCGGCGGTCCACGACGACGTGGCGGCCCTCGGCGATCTCGTCGACGGTGCTCTCCGTCCACAGGTGCGGCTGCTCGGGGATCCCGGCCTCGGCCATGCCGCGGGCCAGGGCTGCGCGGACCACCTCGGCGTCGTCGCCGCTGTGCGCCTCGACCACCGCGCGGACGACGTCCTGCAGGAGGCTCTGCCGCTGGTGCTGGACGCTGGGGTCCTGCTCGCTCATGGCCCTTTGCTACCACCGGCGCCCGCGGGCCGCAGCCCAGGACCGCCGCGTTCCGGCGGGCGGGGGGTTGGCCGGCGCCGCGCTGGGTAGGGGCCCGACGCGCACGCCGAGGCTCGGGTTGCCGGGGGCTGTCGGGGGTGTTGTGCTGACCCGGGTCGGCGACGTCGACCCGCACCAGCACCACCCGACGCCGCCCTGGCGCCACCTCGTGCCCGTCCGTCCGTCACCCGGGAGCCCCGATGACCGCGCTGCCCGACACCGCCTCCTCGGCGAGGGAGCGCGCGACCGAGGAGCTGCTCGACCGCGCGTCCACGTGCGAGTCCGAGGCGGAGCGCCAGCGGCTCATCGACGAGGTCGTGGTGCTCAACCTGCCCGTCGCCAGGGCGCTGGCGTCCCGCTTCCGCGACCGCGGCGAGCAGCTCGACGACCTCGTCCAGGTGGCCTCGCTCGCGCTCGTCAAGGCCGCCCGCGGCTACCAGCCGGGCAAGGGCCGCGGCTTCCTGCCGTACGCCGTGCCGACGATCACCGGCGAGCTGCGGCGCCACTTCCGCGACCGCGGCTGGGGCGTGCGCCCGCCGCGCCGCCTGCAGGAGCTGCGGCTGTCCCTCGGCGCGGCCGCGCAGGAGCTCTCCCAGAAGATCGGCCGCTCGCCGACCGTCGCGGAGCTGGCCGACCACCTCAAGGTGGGCCAGGAGGAGGTCATCGAGGCGCTCGCCGCCGCGCAGGACTACAACCTCGCCTCCCTCGACGCCCCCATGGACGGCGAGGCGGACGGCGTCCCGCTCAGCGCCACGCTCGGCGGCGACGACGGCGCCATCGACCGGGTGGTCGACCACGTGAGCGTCGCGCCGCTGCTCGCCTCGCTGCCCGAGCGCGACCGGCACATCCTGTCGCTGCGCTTCTACCGCGGCTGGACCCAGAGCCAGATCGCCGAGGACATCGGGGTCACCCAGATGCAGGTCTCGCGCCTGCTCAGCCGCACCCTGTCCCGCCTGCGCAGCCAGCTGGACGACGCGGCGGCCTGAGCCCCCCCGGGGCCCGCCGCGCGTCCGGTCAGACGACGCCGTAGAGGCGGTCGCCGGCGTCGCCCAGGCCCGGCACGATGTAGCCGAGCTCGTTGAGCCGCTCGTCCATCGCGGCGGTGACGATCGTCAGCGGGGCGTCGGCGCCGAAGGACCCCTCCACGGCGCGCACGCCCTCCGGGGCGGCGAGCAGGCAGATCGCCGTGACGTCGTCCGCACCGAGGTCGAAGAGGTACTGCACCGCCGCGGCGAGCGTGCCGCCGGTGGCCAGCATCGGGTCGAGGACGTAGCACTGGCGCCCGGACAGGTCGTCGGGCAGCCGGTGGGCGTAGGTGGTCGCCTGCAGCGTCTGCTCGTCGCGCACGAGCCCGAGGAAGCCGACCTCCGCGGTCGGCAGCAGGCGCTGCATCCCGTCGAGCATCCCCAGCCCGGCCCGCAGGATCGGCACGACGAGCGGCTTGGGGCTGCTCAGGCGCACGCCGGAGGCGGGGGAGACCGGGCTCTCGACGTCGACCGGCTCGGTGCGCACCGAGCGGGTGGCCTCGTAGGCCAGCAGGGTGACCAGCTCGTCGGTCAGCCGCCGGAACGTCGGGGAGTCGGTGGTGCGGTCGCGCAGGGTCGTCAGCTTGTGGGCGACGAGCGGGTGGTCGACGACGTGGACGCGCATGCGGGGCAACCTACCGACGCCGAGGGTCGATGGGGGAGCATGGGGGCATGGCGTACTTCACGGCGGTGCTCGCCCGGGACGGCGGGACGTGGCGGTCCCTCGACGTCGACCTCGAGGACGCGGTCGACGTCGACGACGTGGCCGAGGAGGTCCGCGAGGTGGGCGGGGACGCCGGCGCGCTCCTGGTCGTGCTCGAGCGCGAGGACGACTGGTTCGCCCTGGTGCGCGCCGACGGCGAGGAGCCCCGGGTCTTCGTCTCCGACCTCGCCGCGGTGCAGAGCAGCCGGTACGCCGAGCTCCTCGCCCTGGCCGCCGACGCCCCGGCCCCCGTGCCGGCGCCCAGCGAGGACGCCGAGGAGTCGGCCGTGGCCGTGGCGGCCCCGACCTGGGCCGGCGACGTGGAGCTCCTGGCCGACCTCGGCCTGGACGGCGACGACCTGACCGGCGCCGCTGAGGGCAACGACACCTCCACCGCCCTGGTCGCCGTGGGCGAGCGGTGCGGCTTCGTGGAGCTGATCGAGGCCCTGCGCTGAGCCGTCCTCGCCCGCCAGCCGCCGTCCGACCCTCGTGATCATGGGGTTCCGCCACCCCGACGAGGCCCTGGTGCGCCTGGCGCTGGAGCAGGCGCGGGCTGCCCCCGACACGGGCGACGTCCCGGTCGGCGCGGTGGTCGCCGACGCCGGCGGGCGGGTGCTCGCGGCCGCGGTCAACCGCCGCGAGGCCGACGGCGACCCCACGGCGCACGCCGAGGTGCTGGCGCTGCGCGCCGCGGCGGCCGCGACCGGCAGCTGGCGGCTGGAGGGCTGCACGCTCGCCGTGACGCTCGAGCCCTGCACGATGTGCGCCGGCGCGCTGGTGCTGGCCCGGGTGGCGCGGGTGGTCCTCGGCGCCTGGGACCCCAAGGCCGGCGCGGCGGGCTCGGTGTGGGACGTCGTCCGGGACCGCCGGCTCAACCACCGGCCCGAGGTGGTCGGGGGCGTGCTCGAGGACGAGTGCGGCGCCCTCCTGCGCGACTTCTTCACGACCCACCGCGGGGACGAGCCGGGCGACCGGTAGGCTGCTCCGCGGTGGCGTGTCCGAGCGGCCTAAGGAGCACGCCTCGAAAGCGTGTGAGGGTGAGAGCTCTCCGTGGGTTCAAATCCCACCGCCACCGCACCCCGTCAGCGCGGTGACGAGCTCCGGCTCGTCACCGCGCTGACGCGTCCGGGCCCGGGACGCCGCTGGCACGGAGGAGAACGCCGTGCACGGCGTCCCCTCGTCGGACCACCCCGTCGGCGCTGCCGGCGTCGAGATGACGGGGCGCGCGAGCCGCCCTAGCGTCGACCCGACCCGACCCGACCCGACCCGACCCGACCCGGCCGCGGCACGCCCTGCCTGCGGCCGTGCTGGCACCGACGCCGACGGAGGACGACGTGGACGACGCCCCGAGCACCGCCGGCAGCGGGGCTCGACGCCCTCCTGCGGTGGGCCTGCGATGACCGTCGACGCGCTCGCCCCCCGGCCGCTGGGCCGGACCGGCCTGCACGTGACGGGACTGTGCGTGGGCACCGCCGAGCTCGGCGACATGCCCGTCTTCGGCCCCCTGCCCGAGGAGCGCGCCCTCGCGACCGCCCGGCGCGCCTTCGCCGGTCCCCTCACCTTCGTGGACACCTCCAACGGCTACGGCGCCTCCGAGCGCCGGCTCGGCGTGGCCCTGCGCGAGCTCGGCGGCGTCCCGGACGGCGTCCTGCTGGCCACCAAGGTCGACCCCGCCGACGACGGTCCCTTCGACGGGCCCCGGGTGCGGGCCTCGGTGCGCGAGAGCCTGGAGCGCCTGGGCCTGGACCGCCTGCCGCTGCTGCACCTGCACGACCCGGAGCGGATCGGCTTCGAGGCGGCCACGGCCCCCGGCGGCCCGGTGGAGGTCATGCAGGAGCTGGTGGCCGAGGGCCTGGTCGACCACCTCGGGGTGGCCGGTGGGCCGGTGGACCTGCTGCGCCGGTTCGTCGGCACCGGCGCGTTCGAGGTGGTGCTCACCCACAACCGGTGGACGCTCCTCGACCGCTCGGCGGGCCCGCTGCTCGCCGACTGCGCCGCGGCCGGCGTCGCCGTCCTCAACGGCGCGCCCTTCGGCGGCGGCATCCTCGCCAAGGGCCCGGCCGCCGTGCCGCGCTACTGCTACTCCCCGGCCGCTCCGGCGGTGCTGGCCGCGGCGGAGGCGATCGAGGCCGCCTGCGCGCGCTCCGGCGTGCCGCTGGCCGCCGCGGCCCTCCAGGACTCGCTGCGCGAGCCCCGGATCACCTCCACGGTCGTGGGGTCCTCGCGCCCGGAGCGCCTCGACGAGACCCTGGCCCTGGCCGCCGTCCCGATCCCCGACGACCTGTGGGGCGAGCTGGCCGACCTCGCCCCCGGACAGGAGCACTGGCTGCGATGACCCTCCCGACCCCGGTCGCCCCACCCCGCCGCGGAGAGCGGCCGTGAGGGCCGCCGTCCTGCGCCGTCCCGGCGCTCCGCTGCAGGTCGAGGACGTCGAGCTCGCCCCGCCCGCCGCCGGTGAGCTGCGCGTGCGGGTCGAGGCCGCCGGCGTCTGCCACACCGAGCTGCACTACATGAGCGGCGACATCCCCTGCCCCCTGCCGGTCGTCCTCGGGCACGAGGGCGCCGGCGTGGTGGAGGAGGTCGGCGCCGGCGTGGACGACGTCGCCCCCGGCGACCGGGTGGGCTTCACCTGGCGCCCCCGGTGCGGCCAGTGCGAGTACTGCGTGACCGGTCGGCCGGTGATGTGCGTGTTCGGGCGCGTCCAGGCCCGCAGCGGTGGCCTGATGGACGGCACCAGCCGGCTGCGCGCGCCCAGCAGCGACGGCGTCCCCGGCGAGCAGCTGCACCACTTCCTCGGCGTCTCCTGCTTCGCCGAGCAGGCGGTCGTCTCCCGGCGCGCCGTCGTGCCGCTGCCGGCCGACGTCTCCCCGGCGATCGCCGCGATCGCTGGGTGCGCCGTGGTGACCGGCGTCGGCGCCGTGGTCAACGTCGCGGCGGCGCAGGGCTCGATCGCCGGGCGCCCGCTCCTGGTGCTCGGCGCCGGCGGCGTCGGCCTGTCGGCGGTCATGGGCGCCGTGCTCGTCGGCGCGGGGCCGGTGGTCGTCGTGGACGTCGCCGCGGACAAGCTCGCCCTGGCGGAGCGGCTGGGCGCCACGCACGTCGTCGACGCCTCGGGGCTGGCGCCCGAGGAGGTCGTGGCCGCGGTGCAGGACCTCACCGGTGGCGGCGCGGACGTGGCCGTCGAGGCCGTCGGCCGACCGGCCACGCTGCGCCAGGCGTTCTCGGCGCTGCGCCCGGGCGGCACCGCCGTCGCCGTCGGGCTGTCGTCGGTGGACGCCGTCGTGGAGGTGCCGGTCAACGAGCTCGTCCAGCAGCAGAAGCGGCTCGTGGGCAGCCTGTACGGCTCGGCCAACCCCCCGGTGGACCTGCCCCGCCTGCTCGCCCTGCACCGCGCCGGCCGGCTGCCCCTGGACCAGCTGCTGGGGGCGACGTACCCGCTCGAGGCGGTGGGCGAGGCCTACGACGCCCTGCGCGCGGGGGCGGTCGGACGCGCCGTCGTCGTGCCCGGGGCAGGATCGGCGGCATGAGCGCGCCGCCGTCGCCGAGCCCGTACGCCACCTACCCGAGCCTGCGCGGCGCGGTCGTGCTCGTCAGCGGAGGTGCCACGGGGCTGGGCGCGGAGTTCGTCGCCCAGTTCGCCGCGCAGGGCGCCCGGGTCGCCCTCGTCGACGTCCAGGACGAGGCCGGCCGCGCGCTCGCCGACGCGGTGGCGCGGACCGGCGCACCGCGCCCGCTCCACCGGCACGCCGACGTCACCGACCTGAGCGGCTACCAGCAGGTCATCCGCGACATCGGCGAGGAGCTCGGCCCCGTGACCGTGCTGGTCAACAACGCCGCCTCCGACGCCCGGCACACCCCCGACGACGTCGACCCGGCGTTCTGGGACGACCGGATGCGGGTCAACCTCGACCACCACTACTTCGCCACCCGCGCCGTCGTTCCGATGATGCGCGCCGCCGGGCGTGGCTCGGTGGTCAACCTCGGCTCGATCAGCGCCCACGCCAAGTTCACCGACCTCGTGGTCTACCGGACGGCGAAGGCGGCGGTGGAGGGCCTGACCCGGGCGCTCGCCCAGGAGCTCGGGCCGGACGGCATCCGGGTCAACTGCGTCATCCCGGGGTGGGTGATGACCGAGCGCCAGCTCGCGCTGCGCGTCGACGCCGAGGGCGAGGCGATGATCGCGCGCGAGCAGGCGCTGCCCCAGAAGGTCCTGCCCGAGGACGTCGCCCGGATGGTGCTGTGGCTGGCGGCGGAGGACAGCCGGTCGTGCACCGGCCAGCTCTGGGCCGTCGACGGCGGCTGGATGGTCTAGGCGCCCGTCGGCGGGTGCGGGGATCAGCGCCCGGCGGCGGCGGTGCGGCGCGAGCGCTCGCCGGCGGGGAGGACGCCCCGGCGCCGGGCCTCCTTGACCCAGCCGTGCACCTGCGTGACCGGCACGCCGTTGGCCTCCGCCAGGAGCGCAGCGGGGCGCGGGCTCGTGGTGGCCAGGTGCGCGAAGGCGTCGGCGACGGCGCGGTAGAACCCGTCGGGCTTCGGCTGGCGCGCCGGGACGTCCAGGACGACCGGGGGGGCCTCGCGCGCCGTGGGCGCCGCCCGCCACCACGCCGGCGGCACCCCGGTCGGCCACGGGAACGGCTCGGCAGGTGCTCCGGCGGCGGCCGAGCGGGCCCGCACGGCGGCGGCGTGCAGCGGCTGGTTGACCGCGGCCTCGATCCGGGTGACCGGCAGGTCGCGCAGCGCCCGGGCGCCCAGGCCCGTCGCGTCGGAGACCCACAGGTCGCGCACGACGACCAGCGGATGGCCGCCGGTGGCCTCGCCCAGCCCCAGCCTCAGGAACAGCACGGGCCGCCGCGGGCTGACCCCGAAGCGGGGGGAGTGGTAGACCGACCAGCCGTTCGCCTCCGACCGCGGGCCGATCGTCACCCACTCCAGGCCGGAGGCGTCCAGCGCCACCACCTCGGGACCGTGCTCAGCTGCCACCCGGCCACCGTAGGAGCGCGACTGGTCGCCACGAGGGCTTTCCCGGACACCGAGCCGCCACCCCTCGGATCTGGGGCGCCACGCGTGGAGCGGTCAGTCGTCGAGCACGAGCACGCGGGCGTGGAGCACGTTGCGCTGCTGCAGCGCGGCGCGCAGGGCGCGGTGCAGGCCGTCCTCGAGGTACAGGGCGCCCCGCCACTGGACGACGTGGGCGAAGAGGTCGCCGTAGAAGGTGCTGTCCTCGGAGAGCAGGGCGGCGAGGTCGAGGGTGCGCTTGGTCGTGATGAGCTCGTCCAGCCGGACCTGTCGCGGCGCGACGACGGCCCACTGCCGCGACGTCGTGATGCCGTGGTCGGGGTAGGGGCGAGAGTCCCCGACCCGAGCGAAGATCATGGGCGCGAGTCTAGGCGCCGTCCGTGACCGCCCGTCACTGGCTCATGACAGGGCGGCGAGCGGTGCCGGGCCCACGACGAGGACCGCGCTGCACCCGGTGCAGACCCGCTCCGGGCAGTCGGGACCGTGGCCGTCCTGGCACTCGACGACCTCGAACCCGATCGGCCCGCACTCCACGCACTCCCGCTCCTCCAGCACGCCGCCAGGCTGGCACGGAGGTCCGACAGCCCGGCCGGCGAGGTCGGAGGCGGAGGCGCCGGGACGCCGAAGGGCCCGGACGACGCGTCGTCCGGGCCCTTCGGTCCTGCGGCGGAGGATGCGGGATTTGAACCCGCGAGGGCGTTAACCCAACCCGCGTTCCAGGCGAGCGCCATAGGCCACTAGGCGAATCCTCCGTGGAGCAGCCTACCGGAGGCCGCGCGCGCCCGGGAGCGCACTCCCCGGACCCGCCCGCCGGGGCTATGCTCTGACCCGACCCCTCGTGCGGCGTCATCCTGCTGAACTCCCCCAGGGCCGGAAGGCAGCAAGGGCAGGTGGGCTCTGGCGGGTGCGCGAGGGGTCCTCTCACGTCCCCCTCGTGTCTCCTGGCCCCGCTGCCGCGGAGGGGCCCGGACCGTCCTCCCCCGTGGCTAGGGTGCCGAGCGTGGTCACCGCCCTCTACCGCCGCTACCGGCCGGACACCTTCGCCGAGGTGATCGGGCAGGAGCACGTCACCGACCCGCTGCGCCAGGCGCTGCGCGCGGGGCGCACCAACCACGCCTACCTCTTCTCCGGCCCCCGCGGGTGCGGGAAGACCACCTCCGCGCGGATCCTCGCCCGCTGCCTGAACTGCGCGCAGGGCCCGACCGACACCCCGTGCGGGGTGTGCGACAGCTGCGTGGAGCTCGCCCGCGGCGGTTCCGGCAGCCTCGACGTGGTGGAGATCGACGCCGCGAGCCACGGCGGCGTCGACGACGCGCGCGAGCTGCGCGAGCGCGCCACCTTCGCCCCGGCGCGCGACCGGTACAAGATCTTCATCATCGACGAGGCGCACATGGTGACGCCGCAGGGCTTCAACGCGCTGCTGAAGATCGTCGAGGAGCCGCCGGAGCACATCAAGTTCGTCTTCGCCACCACCGAGCCCGACAAGGTGCTGGGCACCATCCGCTCGCGCACCCACCACTACCCCTTCCACCTCGTGCCGCCGGAGCGCCTGCAGGCCTACCTCCAGCAGCTCTGCGAGGCCGAGGGCGTGACCGTGGGCAAGGGCGTGCTGCCGCTCGTCGTGCGGGCCGGCGCGGGCTCGGTGCGCGACTCGCTGTCCGTGCTCGACCAGCTGGCCGCGGGCGCCGGCGAGGGCGGCGTCGACTACGAGCGCGCGGTCTCGCTGCTCGGCTACACCCACGCGACCCTGCTCGACGACGTCGTCGAGGCGTTCGCCGCCGGCGACGGGGCCACGGTCTTCCGGGTGGTCGACCGCGTGATCTCCTCCGGCCAGGACCCCCGCCGCTTCGTCGAGGACCTCCTCCAGCGCCTGCGCGACCTCGTCATCGCGCACGCCGTCGGCGACCGCGCGAAGGAGGTCTTCCCCGGCCTGCCCGAGGACCAGCTGGAGCGCATGCACCGCCAGGCCGCGGCCTACGGCGCCGCGGCCCTGTCCCGCGCGGCCGACCTGGCCAACACCGCGTCCACCGAGATGACCGGTGCCACCTCGCCGCGGCTGCACCTCGAGCTCCTGTGCGCCCGGATGCTGCTGCCCGCTGCGGAGGACGGCGAGCGCGGGCTCGCCGCGCGCCTCGACCGCG
>NZ_JBZYWI010000129.1:0-9051 GCF_058932755.1 Quadrisphaera sp. DVD1 | reverse complement strand
CGGCACGGAGGCCAGGCGCCGTCCCAGGACGGCGAGCGCGACGAGGGCGACGGGCGGCACGAGGAGGAACACCAGCCGCCAGGTCACCTCCCCGGCGAGCCACCCGGCCAGCGGCGGGCCGACGAGGGCGGGCAGCACCCACGCCGAGCTCATCCAGGCGAAGACCGTCGGGCGCACGTCCTCGGGGAAGAGCGAGCCGACCACGACGTAGAGGCAGACCACGAGGACGCCGCCGCCCAGGCCCGCGACCACGCGCCCGGCGAGCATCACCGCGAAGGTGGACGCCGTCCCGCTGAGCACCAGGCCGGCGCAGAAGGCCGCCATCCCGGCCGCGGTGGGCACGAGCGGGCCGCGGGCGTCGGTCCAGCCGCCGGCGACCACCATGCCCAGCAGGCTCGTCGTGAGGAAGAGGGAGAAGGCCAGCCCGTAGTGGCGCAGCCCGCCCAGGTCGGTGGCCACCACGGGCATGGCGGTGCTGACGGCGAGGGCCTCGAAGGCGACCAGCGAGACCAGCGCGATGATGCCGGCGAGCGCGGTCCGCAGCTCGCCGGTGATCACTCCCCCGAGCCCGAGGGCTCGTCACCGGCGGGGCGCAGGCCCTCGTAGATCTCCTTGCACGTGGGGCACACGGGGAAGCGCTGCGGGTCGCGCCCGGGCACCCAGACCTTCCCGCACAGCGCGATGACCGGCTCCCCCGACAGCGCCGACTCCAGCACCTTCTCCTTGCGCACGTAGTGCGCGAAGCGCTCGTGGTCGCCGGGCTCGACCTCCTGCTCGAGCTGCTGCCGCTCGAGCAGCGCCGTCCCCTGCGACCCGGGGCCCGAGGGGTCGGACGTCGAGGGCTGGGCGGAGGGGTCGGACAGCGGCTCGCTCATGGGCCGCAGTCTAGGTGCGCCGCGGGGACGCTCCCCGGGTGCCTCCGGGGCGGGCCGTCAGTTCATCGAGGGGTCGTCGGGGAAGGTCGCGACCATCGCCAGGTCACCGCCCTGGCGGCGCAGGACCTCCGCCCACAGGCCCTCCGGGTCGTCGGTGAAGGCGTCCCCGGCCTCGCCGTCGACGACGTACCAGGAGCCCTCCTCGATCTCGGCCTCGAGCTGCCCGGCGCTCCACCCGGCGTACCCGGCGAAGATGCGCAGCCCCGCCACGACCGGCGCGACCACCTCGGGCGGGGCGTCGAGGTCGACGACGCCCACGGAGCCGGTGATCCGGCGCACGCCGAGCGGGTCGAGCTCGTCACCGGGCACCGTGACGAGCCCCAGGGCGCTGTCGAGGGCCACCGGGCCGCCCTGGAACAGCCGCCCCGGCACGGTGACGAACGGCTGCCAGCTGGGCAGGACGGCGTCCACGTCGGTCGTGGTGGGGCGGTTGACCACGACGCCGAGCGCGCCGCCCTCGCGGGTGTGGTCGAGCAGGAGCACGACGGCGCGGCGGAAGGCCGGGTGCTCCAGGGCCGGGGTGGCGACGAGCAGCCGGCCCGTCATCGACCAGCCTGCGAGCTCCTCGGCCCCGTCCTGCGCCACGGGTCCATCCTGCCTCGGGTGCCGCTGCGCGGCGCGGGGAGCAGGACGCCGACGAGCACGCCGACGGCGTCGGCCGCGGCGTCGCGCCAGTCGCCGCTGCGGCCGGGCAGCAGCCAGTGCTGCAGCGCCTCGCTGAGCACCGCGTGGGCGAGCAGCAGCCCCACGAGCAGGCGCAGGCGGACGCCGGCCGCCCGGCCGGTCCACGCGACGGCGGCGAAGACCGACAGGTGGACGAGCTTGTCGACCCACCACACCCCGCCGGTGGACGGCGCGCGCGGGGCGTAGAGGACGACGAGCTGGACGAGCACCGCGGCGGCGAAGAGCCACCGGGACGCAGCGGACCCCCGGCGCGCGGCGCTCATCGGCTGGCGACCGCGACGAGCTGGGGGCCGCGGCGCTCGAAGACGCGCCCGCCGGCCACGACCCCGAGCGCGGCCGCGCCGGCGCCGCAGACGAGGCCGGTCGCCAGGGCGGCCCAGGAGAGCGCGGCGGCCAGGCCGGGGCGGTCGGTGAGCGCGGCCGCGACGAGCAGGGCCAGGGCCGGGGAGGCGACGAGCCCCGTCACCAGCGTCGTGGCCAGCTGCGCGACGAACGACGCCATCGCGGCGCCGCGGGGGGTGGCGAAGGGGTTCGCGCCCGGCTCGGGCACCGGGTAGGGGGTCAGGGCGCTCGCCACGGCCGAGACGCCGACCCCCGAGCCGAGGAGGGCCAGCGCCGCGCCGGCGGTGGCCGGCAGCAGCCCCCAGGCGCCGCTGAGCGCCGCGGCCACCACGGCGACGACGAGCACCAGGGGCACGGCCCACACGAGCAGCGCCGCGGCGCGCCCGAGCCGGTCCGCGCGCCCGGGCAGGCCGCTGGCCACGTGCAGCCACACGGCGCTGCCGTCGTAGGCGACGTCGTTGTGGCCGGTCCAGCCCAGCGCCCAGCCCAGCACCGGGGCGGCCGCCAGCGCGGCGGCGCCGGGCGGGAGCACGGAGGTGGCGCCGAGGAGGACGACGAGGAGCGGGATCGCGACGAGCGCGACGAGCGCGGTCAGGTACCGGGGGTCGCGCCGCCAGTAGCGCAGGGCGCGCGCGGTGACCGCGCCGGTGGGCGTGCCCTCGAGGCGGGCGAGCGCCCGGGACGCCGGCCCCGACGCCGAGCTGACGGTGGCGCGCCGGCCGCCACCCGCGCCCGGCGGGGTGACCAGCGCGCGCTCGAGCGCCACCGCCCACAGCGCGAGGACGACGACGAGGGCCAGCGCGGCCAGCGCCAGCTTGGCCAGGCCGGCGCCGGGACGGCCCAGCGCCACCTCGGCGGGCGCCGTCCAGGCCCAGCCCAGCGGCGTCCAGCCCGCGACGGCGGCGAGGCGGCGCAGCCGGTCGGCGTCCAGGCCCCCGGTGCTCTGCAGCACGAGCGGCACGAGGCCGAGGCCGGAGGCCACGAGGGCCCCGACGCCGGCGCCGACCTCGCGGGTGCGCCGCCCGTGCAGCAGCCCGGCGGCGGCCGTCGTCGTGGCCCGCGAGAGCGCCACGCAGGTGGCCAGGCCCAGCAGCGCCCCGACCAGGGCCACGGCCGCGACCAGGGGGCCGCGCGACCAGGTCACCACGGTGGCCAGCGCGGTGAGGGCGGTGACCAGCCCGGGCACCCCGACCAGCCCGACGAGCAGCAGGCCGGGCACGAGCCGGCGCGCGGTCACGGGCAGGAGCACGAGGCGGGAGGGGTCGAGGGTGGCGTCGGTGCCGAAGGCGACGAGCGGCACGAGGCCCCAGCCGAGCACCAGCAGGGAGCCGCCGAGGGTGACCGCCGTGGCCGCGGTCTCGGCCGAGGCGGCGCGCAGCGCGACCAGGCCGGCGACGGCGAGCGCGGCGATGCCCAGGCCGTAGAGCAGCGCGAGGACGAGCGCGACGACCTGCCAGGCGCTGCGGCGCAGCCCGTTGCGCAGCAGCCGCAGCTTCAGCGAGAGGAGGTGCGCAACCACGCCAGGGCCTCCGCGTCGGCCGGCCGGGCCCCCACGAGGGCGACGAAGCGCTCCTCCAGGGACGCCCCGGCACGGACCTCCTCGATCGTGCCGGCGGCCAGCACCCGGCCCTGGGCGACGACGGCGACCCGGTCGCAGAGCCGCTCCACGAGGTCCATGCCGTGGCTGGAGAGCACCACGGTGCCCCCGCCGGCGACGAAGCCGCGCAGGATCGCGCGGATGCCCGCGGCCGAGACGGGGTCGACGGCCTCGAAGGGCTCGTCGAGCACGAGCACCGGCGGCGCGTGCACCAGCGCGCTGGCCAGCGCCACCTTCTTCGTCATGCCCGCGGAGTAGTCCACGACGAGGACGTCGGCCGCGCCGGCCAGGTCGAGCGCGGCGAGCAGCTCGGCGGTGCGCTGCTCCACGACGTCGCGGGGCAGACCGCGCAGGAGCCCGGCGTAGCGCACCAGCTCCGCGCCGGTGAGGCGGTCGAACAGGCGCAGCCCGTCGGGCAGGACGCCGAGCAGGCGCTTGGCGTCGACCGAGGCGGTCGCGCCGGTCCACAGCGGGGTGCCGAGCACCGCGGCGGTGCCGGCGTCCGGGCGGAGCAGGCCGGTGGCCATCGACAGGGTGGTCGTCTTGCCGGCGCCGTTGGGCCCCACGAGGCCGTAGAAGGAGCCGGCCGGAACGTCGAGGTCGAGGCGGTCGACGGCGAGGGTGTCGTCGAAGCGCTTCGTCAGGCCGCGCAGGGACAGCGCGGGGGCGCCGGGCGCAGCGGGCGCCTCCGGCGCCGGGGTCGCACCGCTCACGCGTGGGCCCGCTGCTCGCGGCGGCGGCGCTTGTCGGCGTACATCGCGGCGTCGGCCTGGGCGAACGCCTCCTCCACCCGCTCCCCCGGCAGCGCGCGCGCCACGCCCACGCTGGCCCGCACCGGCAGGCCCGAGGACGTCGGGGCGGCGTCGAGGCCGGCGCGCAGGCGGGCGGCCAGGGACTCGGTGTCGGTCGCCCGGGGCACGAGGACGGCGAACTCGTCGCCGCCCACGCGCGCGACGACGTCGCTGTCGCCGCGCAGGCACCCGCGCACGGCGGCCGCGCAGGCCCGCAGCAGGGCGTCACCGGCCGGGTGGCCGTAGGTGTCGTTGACCCACTTGAGGTCGTCGAGGTCGAGCAGGGCGACCGCGACCGGCACGCCGCTGTCGACGAGGCCCTGGGCGGCGGCGAGCTCCTCGTCCCAGCGGTGGCGGCTGCCGACGTCGGTCAGCGCGTCGCGCCCGAGCCGCAGCCGGGTGTCGCTGAGCTGCTGCTCGACCTGCTCGCGGGCGGCGGCGACCTGGAGGAGGGCGCTGGCGGTGCCGGCGAGCTGGACGGCGATCCGCTGGCACAGCGCGGTGAAGCCGCGGGCCCCGGCGCCGGTGTGCGCGGCCAGCACGCCTCCGCCGCCGGGCACGTCGAGCGGCACGACGAGGTGGGAGACCACGCCGTCGGCCGGCGAGAGCGGCGCGGGCAGGGGGTCGCGGGCGCTGTCCTGGCGCACCAGCGGCGGCTCGCCCGGCAGCGGCACCGCGGCGGACGCCGCGGCGACGAGGGCCTCCGGGCCCTGCGTGGCCGTCCAGTCCGCCACGGCCACGCCGGAGCGCTCGCCGAGCCAGGCCACGGCCACCTGGCAGCCGAGGGCGTCGCGCACCACCTCGGCGACGCGCTGCAGCGTCGCCCCCAGCGGCTGGTCGAGCCCGGTGGTCAGGGCCTGGACGGCGTGGAGGACGTCGAGCTCCTCGCGCAGCCGCTGGGCGGGGCCGCCGTCCTCGGCGAGGTCGACGAGCTCGGCCGACAGGGCTCGCAGCTCGGCGTCGGTGGCGGCGAGCAGGCGCTCGCTGCGGCCCGGGTGCCCCCACACGGCCAGCAGGTCGTCGCTGACGCGCAGGAGGACGGCGGTGCCGGCGTAGTAGGGGCCGACGATCCGCGAGGGGGCGCCGGAGAGCACCCGCACGCCGGCGGAGGACTCCAGCGCGCGGGTGAGCACCGGCTCGTCGTCCTCGCGGGGGCAGACCGAGCCGGCCCAGCCCGGGGCCCGCCCGATCCCGCTGACCTGGAACCAGTCGCCACCGGGGCCGGGGCGGAAGAAGAGGACCTCGTGGGCGCCCTGGGCGCCGGCCCGCTCGGCGGCGGACGGGAGGGGTGCGGGCGCAGCAGGCCCGTGGTGCCCGGCGGTCATGCGCACCTCCGCTCCCGTGCTCACGCGTCGTCGTCGGCGGCCCGGCGGGCGCCGCTCGCCAGGAGTATTGCCCAGACCGGCGACATCCGGGCGCACCCGGGGCGCGAGGCCGTGGCCCGGGAGCGTGAACGGCTCTGGACCGGCGGCCCGGCGAGGAGCACAGTCGTCCTCGACGGAGGAGGGATCGCCATGGCGGAGACGACGGTGTCGGCGTCAGGGTCCGAGAGGTCCGAGGGGTTCGAGGAGCTCGCGCAGCGGCTGGCCGGCGGGCCGCCGGAGGTGGCCCGGGGCGTGGTCGTCGGCTACGACGGCTCCGCCAGCGCCGCCCCGGCGCTGACCTGGGCGGCGGCCGAGGCCGAGCGGCGCGGCACCGTGCTGACCGTGCTGCACGCGATGGACGGCTTCGGGACCAGCGCGGGCATGTGCGCCGCCGCCCCCGAGCTGCCCACCGAGGCCGGCGTCCTGGCCCGCCAGGTGGCCCGCGACGGCGTGGCGCGCGCCCGCGCCGGCGGGCACGAGGTGCCGGTGCGCGCGGTGACCCGGCTCTGCGACGCCGCCACCGCGCTGGTCGAGGCCTCGGGCACGGCCGACCTCGTCGTCGTGGGCAACCGCGGCCGCGGGGCCCTGGCCGGGGCGCTGCTGGGCTCCGTGGCCTTCACCGTGAGCGCGCACGCGCGCTGCCCCGTCGTGGTGGTGCGCGGGGACGGCCTGCGCCGCCCCGGCCCGCTGCACCCCGTGGTGGTCGGCGTGGACGGGTCGCCCGGTGCCGACGCCGCGCTCCGCTTCGCCGCCGAGCTGGCCGAGCGCAGCGGGGCGGTGCTGCGCGTGGTCTCGGCCTGGACGCCGCCGGAGGCCCTGGCCACGAGCGTGGCCTACGGCGCCGCCCTGGACGCCGGCCTGGCCGACGAGAGCCGCCGGGCGGCCGAGCGCGACGTCGCCGAGGCCGTGGCCCGGGTGCGCGACGAGCTCCCCGGCCTCGTCGTGGACCAGAGCGTGGTGCAGGAGCCCGCGCGCCTGGCCCTGACCCGCGGCTCTCCCGAGGCCGGGCTCGTGGTCGTCGGCGCCCGCGGGCACGGGTGCGTCGCGGGGCTCTTCCTCGGCTCGGTCAGCCACGGCGTCATCCACGCCGCCCGGTGCCCGGTGGCCGTCGTCCGCGCCGAGGGGCCCCGCGGCGCCTAGCTGGCCGCGCTGCCCCAGCTGGCCGTGCTGCTCGAGGCGCCGCCCAGCGCCTCCTCGAGCGCCTCGCGCAGCGCCGTCCGGTCGTCGAAGGCGCGCGTGCGCCCGGCGTGGACGACCTCGCCGTCGTGGCCGCGGCCGGCGACCACCACCACGTCGCCCGGTGCGGCGAGGGAGACGGCCAGGGCGATCGCGGCCGCGCGGTCGGGCTCGACGAGCACCTCGGCGCGCCCCGCGCTGCGGGCGCCCGCGGCCACCGCGTCGCGCAGCACCGCGGGGTCCTCGGAGTTCGGGCTCTCGTCGGTGACCACGACGGTGTCGGCGTGCAGCGCTGCGGTGCGCCCCAGGGGGGCGCGCTTGCTCGGGTCGCGGTCGCCGGTGGCGCCCACGACGACGACGAGGCGCCCCCGGGTGAGGGACCGCAGGAACGGCAGGACCCGCCGCTGGCCGGAGGTGTTGTGCACGTAGTCGACGAGGGCGAGGAAGGGCTGCCCGACGTCCACGCGCTCCATCCGCCCGGGCACGCCGTCGAGCGACTGCACCCCCCGCACCGCGTCGGCGACGTCGACGCCGGTGGAGACCAGCGCGGCCACCGCTCCCAGGGCGTTGTCGACCTGGTGGGCGCCGAGCAGGCGCAGGCGCACCGGCACGTCGACACCGGGGCCGCGCAGCCGGAAGGCGGTGCCCAGGGCGCTCGCCCTCACCTCGCCCGCCTCCCAGTCCGCGCCGGTGGGCCGGCTGGTGGAGGTGGCGAAGGTGACCACGGGCGTGGTGGCCGTGCGGGCCAGCCGGCGTCCGTGCTCGTCCCCGGTGCCGACCACCGCCAGCGCGCACCGCTCGGGGGTGAAGAGGGAGGCCTTGGCGGCGAAGTAGCGGTCGACGTCGCCGTGGAAGTCGAGGTGGTCGCGCCCGAGGTTGGTGAAGACGGCCGCGCGGAAGCGGGTGCCGTCGACGCGGTGCAGCGCGAGGCCGTGGCTGGAGACCTCCACCGCCACGGCCTGGGCGTCGTGGTCGCGCAGGCTGGCCAGGGCCGACTGCAGGTCGCTGGCCTCGGGGGTCGTGCGCCGGCTCGGGCGGGCGCCCTGCGGCCCGCTGGCCTGGACGCCGCTGACCATCCCGGTGCGCAGGCCCGCGGCCTCCAGCCCCGCCTGGAGCAGGTGCGTGGTGCTCGTCTTGCCGTTGGTGCCGGTGACGCCGTAGACCTCCAGAGCGGCCGACGGCGCGTCGTAGAGCCAGTCCGCGAGCGGGCCCAGGGCCAGCCGCGGGTCGGGCACGACGAGGGTGGGCAGGCCGGGCACCGGGCGGTCGCTGAGCGCGGCGACCGCACCGCGGGCCACGGCCTGCTCGGCGAAGCGCACCCCGTGCCACTGCGCGCCCGGCAGCGCGGCGTACAGGTCGCCGGGACGCACGGCGCGCGAGTCCTGGGCCACGCCGGTGACGACGGGCCCCGCGGAGGAGGTGCTCGCGAGGCCGAGGACGGCCGCGACCTCGGCCAGCGGCTTGGGGCGGTGGCGCGAGGGCCGCCACGGGTCGGCGGCCAGGGCGCTCGGGTCGGCGGCGACCTCGAGGCGGCTCATCCGGCAGCACCGGTCATGTCGGCTCCTCGAGCAGCGGCCCGTGGTCGGCGGCACGCGCGCCGGACACGAGGCGCGATCCTGGACATGGTGGCCGCCTCGCCCGCGCCGCACCAGCCCAGAGCCCGTGACGCTGCCCACAGCCCACCCGCCCAGCCGCCGCCTCGCCCCTCCCGACCTCCTTCCTCCCCTCCCCACCACCTCCCCCGCCCCCTCCCCGTGATCATGGAGTCTCGCCACCCATCCGCGCAGGTCAGGGGCTCTTCTGGTGGGGCGGGACTGTCGGTGGTGGGCTCTAGCGTGGGGGTCGTGGAGGTGGCCTGCGGCGACGTCGTTGCGGCGCTGGCGGGCGCCGTCACGGGGGCGCTCGGTGCGTCGTGGTGGCAGTGCTCGGACGCCGAGGTGCGCACTGCGGTGGTCGAGCTGGAGCGTCAGGCGGCGCGGTTGGAGGCGGCGCGGTTGCGGCTGCTGGCCGAGGCCGACGCCCGCCGCGTCGCCGCGGGGATCGGTGCCGTGTCGACCGCGGACTGGCTCGTCGCCGAGACCGGGACGCGTCGGGAGAGGGCTGCAGAGCGGGTCGCGGTGGCGAGGGCGCTGAACGGCTCCCTCGCGGTGACGGGTGCCGCG
>NZ_JBZYWI010000128.1:0-9166 GCF_058932755.1 Quadrisphaera sp. DVD1 | reverse complement strand
CGCGCCGCCGCCGGAGGCGGTGCGCAGCACCGGCACGGTGGCCTCGGCGACCACCCGCTGCACGAGGGCGCTGCCCCCGCGGGGGACGACGAGGTCGACCAGCCCGTCGGCGCGCACGAGCGCGGTGGCGGCCTCGCGGCGCTGGCCGTCGAGGCCCTGCACTGCCTCGACCGGGGCGCCGGCGCCCTCCAGCGCCTCCCGCACCGCGGCGACCACGGCCAGGCTGGTCTGCCGGGAGGCCGTGCCCGCGCGCAGCACGACGGCGTTGCCCGAGCGCAGCGCCAGGGCGATGAGGTCGACGACGGCGTCGGGCCGGGCCTCGGTGACCACGCCGATCACCCCGAGCGGGACGCGCAGGTGGCGCAGGAGGCGCCCGGGCGCGACCTCGCGCTCCTCCAGCACCTCGCCCACCGGGTCGGGAGCCGCCGCGACGTCGCGCACGTGCTGCACGAGCGCCGCGAGCCGGTCGGCGTCCAGCGCCAGGCGCTCCAGGGTCGGCCCGGCCAGCCCGGCGAAGCGGGCGCGGCCGACGTCGACGGCGTTGGCGGCCAGCAGCGCCTCCTGCGCGGCGGCCAGGGCGTCGGCGACGGCGACCAGCGCCGCGTCGCGCTGGGCGCCCGAGAGCGCCGCGAGCGTCGGGCCCGCGGCCCGGGCGCTCTCGCAGGCGTCCTCGACGGCGTCCTGCACGTCGTTGCGGACGTCGGTCACCGGCGGCGCTCCCCGCGGCTCACCAGGGACGGACCTCGCCCAGCCCGGTGGGCGGGGGCAGGCGCTGGCCGCGGGTGTGCAGGGTGTCGCGGTCGACCACCTCGATGCCCACGGCCTTCCAGTCCGGCAGGCCGGCGTCGCGCCGGTGCTCGGCCCACAGGCGCAGCCCCAGGGCGGCGGCGTCGTCGACGTCCTCGGCCTCGTCCCAGTAGCTCACCTCGGCGTGGTCGGCGGAGTAGCGCACCGAGGCGAGGAACGGCTGCTGGTCGACGAGGGCGCGCAGCGCCGGCACGAGGCGGTCGGGGTCGGTGGCAGGACCGGCGAAGGTGACCGTGACGTGCCACAGCAGCAGCTCGGCGTGCCCCCCGGCGAAGGGCACCGGCGCCAGGGGCGCGGAGGACGTCGCGGAGGACGTCGTGGGGGGCGTCGTGGGGGGCGTCGCCGGCAGCTCGGGCGCCGGCGGCTCGACCGGCGCGGCGACCGGGGACAGCCGGGCGCGGCGGTCGGCCAGGCTGGGTGGCTCCTCCACCGGGTCCCCTCCCTCGCGCTCGCTCGGCGTCAACGCCCGCGCCCGGCGGACGCCGAGCGGTCGGTCACCAGCACCAGATCATCGCGGTGCACCAGCTCCCGGTCGTACCCGGGTCCCAGCGCGTCGGCGAGGTCCCGCGTCGAGCGTCCCAGCAGGTCCGGGACTTCCGACGAGGAGTAGTTGACCAGCCCGCGCGCGAGCGTGCGGCCCTTTTCGTCACACAGGTCCACGGGGTCCCCGGCCTCGAAGACCCCCTCCACCGAGGTCACCCCAGCAGGCAGCAACGAGGCGCCACGCTCGGTGACGGCGGCGACCGCGCCGGCGTCGAGGAGCAGGCGTCCGGCGGGCTCCGCGGCGTGCGCGAGCCAGAGCATCCGGGTGCTCGTGCGGCGCCCGGTGGGGGCGAAGAACGTGCCGACGTCCTCCCCCGCCAGGGCCTGGGCGGCGAGGTCGGCGGAGGTCAGCAGGGTCGCGGTGCCCGACCCGGTGGCGATCCGGGCGGCCTCGAGCTTGGTGACCATGCCGCCGGTGCCGACGGCCGTGCCGGTGCCGCCGACCTGCACGCCCGCGAGGTCGGCGGCGCTGGCCACCTCCGGCACGCGGCGGGTGCCGGCGCGCGAGGGCGGGCCGTCGTAGAGGGCGTCGACGTCGGAGAGCAGCACGAGCGCGTCGGCCTGCACCAGGTGCGCCACGAGGGCGGCCAGGCGGTCGTTGTCGCCCAGGCGGATCTCGGCGGTGGCCACGGTGTCGTTCTCGTTCACCACGGCCAGCACGCCCAGGCCCAGGAGGCGGAAGAGGGTGCGCTGGGCGTTGCGGTACTGCCCGCGGCGCACGACGTCGTCCGCGGTGAGCAGCACCTGGCCCACCGTGAGGCCGTGCGCGGCTGCCGCGGCGCTGTAGCGGGCCAGGAGCCGCCCCTGGCCCACGCTGGCGGCGGCCTGCTGGGTCGCCAGGTCGCGGGGGCGGCGGTCCAGGCCGAGCGGGGCCAGGCCCGCGGCGATGGCACCGGAGGAGACGAGCACCACCTCGGTGCCGGCAGCCGTCCGCGCGGCCAGGACGTCGACCAGCGCGGTGAGCCGCTCCTCGTCGATCCCGCCGGAGGGCGTGGTCAGCGAGGAGGACCCGACCTTGACGACGACCCGGCCCGCGGTGGGCAGGTCGGCGCGGCTGGTCAGGCGGCGCACCGAGCGGCCGGCGCTCACCGCCCGGCGTCCTCGCCGTCGCCGGGTGCGTCCACGGCGTCGGGCGCGGTCCAGTGGCCCGCGGCGCGCTCGGTCGCCAGCTCCTCGCGCGCCAGCGTGCGGGCGATGCGGCGGTCCTCGTACTCCTCGCGCTTCTGGCCGCGCGAGCGGCGTCCGCCCTGGTCCAGGCGCAGGTCGGTGCCGCGCGGGCCGGCCAGCAGCTCGGCGCCGCCGACGAGGGTGGGCTCCCAGTCGAAGACCACGGCCTCGTCCCCGGGGCCGATGACGACCTCGGAGCCGGCGACCGCGCCAGCCCTGAGCAGCTCGTCCTCCACGCCCAGGCGCGCCAGGCGGTCGCCGAGGTAGCCGACGGCCTCGTCGTTGGTGAAGTCCGTCTGGTGCACCCACCGCTCGGGCTTGGCCCCGCGGATGCGGAAGACCTCGCCGTCCGGGGTCTCCTCGCGCGTGACGGTGAAGTCCTTCTCGTCCACGGCGCGCGGGCGCAGCACCACGCGCGGGGCCTCGACGAGCGGGGCCTGCTCGCGGGCCTGGCGCACCAGCCCCAGCATCGCGAACATGAGCGGGCGCAGCCCCTCGTGCGAGGCGGCGGAGATCTCGAAGACCTGGAAGCCGCGGGCCTCGAGGTCGGGGCGGACGAGGTCGGCGAGCTCGCGCGCCTCGGGCACGTCGACCTTGTTGAGGACGACGATCGCCGGGCGCTCGTGCAGCGGCACCGACGTCGGGCCCGTGGCGTCCGGGGCCAGGGGGTAGGCGGCGAGCTCGGCCTGGATGACCTCCAGGTCGCTCAGGGGGTCGCGGCCGGGCTCCAGCGTCGCGCAGTCGAGCACGTGGACGATGGCGAAGCACCGCTCGACGTGGCGCAGGAACTCCAGGCCCAGGCCCTTGCCCGTGCTGGCGCCGGGGATCAGCCCCGGCACGTCGGCGACGGTGAAGCGCTCGCCGCCGGCCTCGACCACGCCGAGGTTGGGCACCAGGGTCGTGAACGGGTAGTCGGCGATCTTGGGACGCGCGGCGGACAGCGCCGCCACGAGGCTGGACTTGCCGGCGCTGGGGAAGCCGACGAGGGCGACGTCGGCGACGCTGCGCAGCTCCAGGACGACGTCGCCGCCGGTGCCGGGCTCGCCGAGCAGCGCGAAGCCCGGCGCCTTGCGCTTGGCCGAGGCGAGCGCCGCGTTGCCCAGGCCGCCGCGGCCGCCCTCGGCCAGCACGTAGCGGGTGCCCGCACCGAGCAGGTCGGCCAGCAGCCGGCCGTCGGCGTCGCGGACGGTGGTGCCGTCGGGCACGGGGAGGACGAGGTCCTCGCCGTTGGCGCCGTGGCGCATGTCGCCCGCGCCCTGGCCACCGTTGCCGGCCGCGCGGTGCGGAGAGCGGTGGTAGTCCAGGAGGGTCGTGGTCGAGGGGTCGACGACGAGGACGACGTCACCGCCGCGGCCGCCGTTCGCGCCGTCCGGCCCGCCGAGGGGCTTGAACTTCTCGCGGCGCACCGAGGCGACGCCGTTGCCCCCGTTGCCGGCTCGGACGTGGAGCACCACGCGGTCGACGAAGGTCACCACGGGTCTCACCCCTTCCTGGGTGCTGCGGAGTGCGGGGGAAGCGCAGGAGGGGCGGTCTGGGCAGAGCCCGGACCGCCCCTCCGCACGAGGTGCTGGGGTTCGTCAGTCAGCGACCGGGACGACCGCGATGACGCGGCGGCCGCGGCTGGTGCCGAACTCCACGGCGCCAGCCGCCTTGGCGAACAGCGTGTCGTCGCCGCCGCGGCCCACGTTCTCACCGGGGTGGAAGTGGGTGCCGCGCTGGCGCAGGATGATCTCGCCCGACTTGACGATCTCGCCGCCGAAGCGCTTGACGCCCAGCCGCTGGGAGTTGGAGTCGCGCCCGTTCCGGGTGGAACTGGCGCCCTTCTTGTGTGCCATGGAGTGCTCCCTCTCAGCCGATGGAGGTGACGCGCAGGCGGGACAGCCGCTGGCGGTGGCCCTGGCGCTTCTTGTAGCCGGTCTTGTTCTTGAACTTCTGGATGATGATCTTCGGACCCTTGGTCGCGTTGATCACCTCGGCGGTGACGGTGACACCGGCCAGCGCATCAGCAGCGCTGGTCACGGTGGCGCCGTCGACCAGGAGCAGCGGGGTGAGCTGCACGGTGGACCCGGCCTCACCGGCCACTCGGTCGACGGTCACGACGTCACCGACGGACACCTTCTCCTGACGGCCGCCGGCGCGGACGATCGCGTACACCTGTGGCTCACTCCCTGAAATCGTTCGACGTGCTGCGTGGTGGGGATCCGGAACGGATCAGGACCGCACGCAGCGGGGCGCGCCGAGGGCACGCCGACACTGCAGGATACGGACCTGCGTGCGGGAACGTCAAAGCGCCCCGCGCGCCGCCCTCACCCAGCGGTGACCGGGCGGTCGCCGTCCAACTCGCTGTCGGCCCCCAGGGCCTCCCCGGCCTCCTCCGGCGCGAGCTCCTGGCTGGGCTCGGAGCTCGGCTCGGAGCTCGGCTCGGAGCTCGGCTCGGCGTGCGGCTCGGGAGCGAGGTCGGGAGCGAGGTCGGGAGCGGCCTCGGGCTCGACGGCGTCCGCGATCTCGCGGGGGTCGAGGTCGACGACCTCGTCCTCCGCGCCTCCGGCGGCGTCGCCGTCGGAGTCCGAGGTGCGCGCGACGAGCTTCGACGCCTGGGCGACCTCCTGGATGGCCTCCCGGACGGCGTCGCGGGCGGCGTCCTCGCGGGTGCGGCGCCTGGGCCGGGGGGCCTGCGCCTCCCCGCTGGGCGCCGGCTCCTCGACCGCGTCGATGAGCTCCTCGTGGACGACGACGCCGCGGCCGGCGCAGTGCTCGCACGGCTCGCTGAACGCCTCGATGAGGCCCTGGCCGACCCGCTTGCGCGTCATCTGCACCAGCCCGAGCGAGGTGACCTCGGCGACCTGGTGCTTGGTGCGGTCGCGGCCCAGGCACTCCACGAGGCGGCGCAGGACGAGGTCGCGGTTGGACTCCAGGACCATGTCGATGAAGTCCACGACGATGATCCCGCCGATGTCGCGCAGCCGGAGCTGGCGGACGATCTCCTCGGCGGCCTCGAGGTTGTTCTTGGTGACCGTCTCCTCGAGGTTGCCCCCGGAGCCGGTGAAGCGGCCGGTGTTGACGTCGACGACCGTCATGGCCTCGGTGCGGTCGATGACGAGGGAGCCGCCCGAGGGCAGCCACACCTTGCGCTCGAGGGCCTTGGCGATCTGCTCGTCGACGCGGTGGGCGGCGAAGACGTCGCCCGCGCCGTCCCAGCGCACCACGCGGTCGGTCAGGTCGGGGGCGACGGCGTCGACGTAGGGCTTGATGGCGTCCCACGCGTCGTCACCGGAGACGACGAGCCGGCTGAAGTCCTCGTTGAAGACGTCGCGGACGACCTTGATCGTCAGGTCCGGCTCGCCGTGCAGGAGGGTCGGGGCGCTGACCTGCTTGGCGCGGGTGGAGATCTCCTGCCACTGCGCGGCCAGGCGCGCGACGTCGCGGGAGAGCTCCTCCTCGCTGGCGCCCTCGGCGGCGGTGCGCACGATGACGCCCGCGTCCTCGGGCACGACGGCCTTGAGGATCTTCTTCAGGCGGGCGCGCTCGGTGTCGGGCAGCTTGCGGGAGATGCCGGTCATCGAGCCGTTGGGCACGTAGACCAGGTAGCGGCCCGGCAGCGAGACCTGGGCGGTCAGGCGGGCGCCCTTGTGGCCGATCGGGTCCTTGCTGACCTGCACGAGCACCGAGTCGCCGGACTTCATGGCCGACTCGATCCGCTTGGCCTGGCCCGAGAGGCCGGCGGCCTCCCAGTCGACCTCGCCGGCGTACAGGACGGCGTTGCGCCCGCGGCCGATGTCGACGAAGGCGGCCTCCATGCTCGGCAGCACGTTCTGGACCTTGCCCAGGTGGACGTTGCCGATCATCGAGGTGTGCTGCTTGCGGGCCACGTAGTGCTCGACGAGCACGCCGTCCTCGAGGACCGCGACCTGGGTGCGCCCGGCGGCCGAGCGCACGACCATGGTCCGCTCGACGCTCTCGCGGCGGGCCAGGAACTCGGCCTCGGAGATGGTCTGGCGGCGGCGGCCGCCGTCGCGCCCGTCCCGGCGGCGCTGGCGCTTGGCCTCCAGGCGGGTCGACCCCTTGAGGCCGGTGACGTCCTCGGCGCCGGTGCCGGTGGCGGCCGGAGCCTCCTTGGCGCCGCCGCGGCGGCGCGAGCGGGACCGCGAGGACCCGCCCTCCTCCGCCGGCTCGGCCTCGGCCTCGGTGGTCTCGGCGGCGTCGGCGGCCTCGCTGCTGCCGCCACGGCTGCGCCGGCGGCGGCGGCGACGGCGGGTACCGCCCTCGGAGTCCTCGGACTCCGCCTCGCCGCCCTCGGCGTCGTCGTCGGTGGCGGCGGCCGCGTCGGCCGGGGCGTCGCTCGCTGCGCCGGTGAGCGCCTCGTCGAGGCCCGCGGTCACCGCGTCGGTGAGGGCCTCGCCGGGCGCCTCCTGGGCGCTGGTGGTGGCTCGGGGCTCGGGCAGGTCGAGGACGATGCCGGTCGCCGGAGCGGCCTCGTCGTCGCCCTCGGCGTCCTCGCCCTCACCGGCGCCGCGGCGGCGGCGACCCCGGCCCCCGCGGCGTCGGCGGGAGCGGCGGGCAGGACCGGCCTCGTCGTCGTCCTCGGCCTGGTCGTCGGCCTCCGCGTCGCCCGGCAGGGCGTCCTCGGCGGCCTCGGGCTCCTCGCCGGGCTCGACGTCGTCCGCGTCGGCGTCCGTGGCGGTGCCGATGTTCTCGGCCGCGGTGCGGCCGGTGTCGGCGTCGTAGGCATCCAGCGCCTCGTCGGGCGTGGCGGCCAGGCCGACCGCGGCCGCGGGCACCGGGACGTCGTCCTCGCGGGCCTCGGCCTCGACAGCCGCCTCGACGACGGCCTCGGGCGCGGGGTCGACGTGGACCGGCGGACCGGCGGGACGGCTGGCGGCGCGGCGCGAGCCGCGACGGCGGGGAGCGGACGCAGCAGCGGGCTCGGCGGCCTGGAAGAGCGGCACCGAGGTGCGCTCGGGCTGGGTGGACCCAGCGGCGGGCTCGGGCTCAGCGGCGGGCTCGGGCTCAGCGGCGGGCTCGGGCTCAGCAGCCGGCTCCGCAGCCGGCTCGGGCTCGGCAGCGCTCGGCGCGCCAGGCACCGCGACCGGGCCGGCCGAGAGGTCGCTGAGGGCGTCCGGCACGCGCTCGGCCTCGGCGACGGCCTCGGCCGGGGGCGCCGAGATGCCGCTCTGGGCCGGCTCCTGCGCCGGCGAGGCGGAAGGGCCCTCGTCGGGAGCGACCGGCGGGCCGGCGGGCCTGCTGGCCGCCCGGCGCGGCGCGCGCCGCGCCCGTCGCGGTGCCGCCGGCGCCTGCTCCGCCGCCTGGGGCCCCGTCGAGGTGGGCTCGGTCGGGGTGGTGTCGTCCGTGGTCACGGGGGACCTCCGCGTCCTGGGCCGGCCGGCCACACCATCGGCGCCGCTCAGGAGCTCAGCCACCGCCCGGAGGACGGTGGAAGTCAGTGGGGGCCGGGGCGGGTGCACTGCTGCGCGTGGGGCGCAGGCGCACGACCGCCTCGACATCGACGGCGGCCCGGCGCGGCGCCAGAGGACCTGGCACCGCTCCGGCCACCCCACCCGCAGGCCCCTGCGCCCGTCACACCGCCCGAGGGCGGTCGCGGCGCCAGGTCGACCTCCAGGTGGAGGGCGGCGAGGACGTCATCGGGTCGCCCGGCAGGTGTGGCGTGCCGGTCGACCACCCGCAGTATCGCACAGGCGGGCCCTGACCTTGAGCCCTAGAGGTAGCGGGTCGGGTCGAACTCGGAGAGCGGGATGATCCGGACCCGGGGCAGCACGCCGGTGAACGCGCGCACGTCGTCCTCGAGGTCGTACACCGACAGCCCGCCCGCGGAGAGCTCGCCGAACGCGGAGTTGACGAACTCGCGGAAGCCCAGCAGGCCCACCCGGCGCCCCGTCCCGGCGAGCAGCTGGCGCACGTGCTCGTGGAAGTCGACGTCGTGGCTGGCGAGCAGCACGTCGCCGGGGCGGTCCAGGAGCGCGTCGAGGGTGCGCTGGATGCCGATGTCGACGACCTTCTCCCCCGGCCCGCCGGCCAGCGGGATCGGCCGGTACCCCATCGCCAGCAGCGCCTGGATGAAGCTCATCGGCATCGAGCCCGACGTGGCGTTGAGGAAGAACAGCGCCTTGACCGGCTGCTGCCACACCTCGGAGGCGAAGTCGCGCACGCGGTCCCAGCGGGGCCGCTCCTCGGGGTGGGGACGCCGGCCGAGCACGCTCATGCCCAGCGTGGCGTCGATGTTCTCGCCGTCGACGAGCAGGTAGGTCGTGCGCTGGTCGGCCGGGGTGGTGTCCGGGTCCGCGGGGGACTGCGTCACGGGTCTGCCTCCTCGGCGATCGATGGCCGGACCCTACCGCCCGCCCCGGCGTGCAGCAGCGGGCCCGGCGGGAGACGATCACAGCTCCACCGCTCCTGCTCCGGAGGACCGCGCATGCCGCCCACCAGCCCCGGGCGCCGCGCCCACCGGCTGGCACCGGCGCAGGCGCCTCCCGCGGTCACGGCCCCGCGCCGCTCCCCGGTGGTGCTCGGGCCGAGGGCGCGAGCCGCCCTGCCGGCGCTCGCCGCGGTCGCGGTGGTGCTCGTCGTCCACGGCACCTGCGCCCTCGCCCTGGGCGGGCCGGTGCGCGCCTGGCCGTTCGTCCTCGCCCCGCTG
>NZ_JBZYWI010000127.1:0-9241 GCF_058932755.1 Quadrisphaera sp. DVD1 | reverse complement strand
GCGGACGCCGTCCGGGTGGCGCAGCGGTGGGCGCAGGGATGAGCGCAGGGACGAGCGGCTCGCTGGACCGCGTCGAGCTCCGCGGCCTGCGCGCCCGCGGGCGGCACGGGGTGCTGGCCGCCGAGCGCGCCCTCGGCCAGGTCTTCTCGGCCGACGTCGTGCTGCGCCTGGACACCCGCACGGCCGCCGCGACCGACGACCTGGCCGACGCGGTCGACTACTCCGTGGTGGCGGCCGACGTCGTGGCCGTGCTGGCGGGGGAGCCGGTGGACCTGCTGGAGGCCCTCGCCCAGCGGGTCGCCGAGGCGTGCCTGGCGCACCCCGGCGTGCAGGAGGTGGAGGTCGCGCTGCACAAGCCGCAGGCCCCGGTCGGAGTGCCGTTCGACGACGTCGTGCTGCGGGTGGCGCGGCGGCGGGGCGACCTGCTGGACGCCGTCCCGGCCCGCCCGGTCCCGGTGGTCCTGGCGCTGGGGGCCAACGCCGGTGACCCGGCGGCGTCCCTGCGCTCGGCGGTGGCCGCCCTCGCCGCGCTGCCGGAGCTCTCGGACGTCGAGCCCTCCGCGGTGGCCGAGACCGACCCGGTCGGGGGCCCGCCCCAGCCGGACTACCTCAACGCGGTGGTGCGGGCCCGCACCAGCGCCTCGCCCCGCCGGCTCCTCACCGCCTGCGCCGCGGTCGAGGCCGCGCACGGGCGCGACCGCGCGGTCGAGCAGCGCTGGGGCCCGCGCACCCTCGACGTCGACCTCGTCGCCTACGGCGCCCTCGTGGCCGCGGACGCCGGCCTCGCGGTGCCGCACCCGCGGGCGCGCGATCGGGCGTTCGTGCTCCTGCCGTGGGCCGCGCTGGCGCCGGACGACGTCCTGCCGGGCGCGGGGCGGGTCGGCGACCTCGCGGCAGCGCTCGGCGACCCTGCCGCGGCGGGGGTGCGGCCGCGCCCGGACGTCGTCCTGGACCCCCGCTCGGGCCCCCGGGCGGACCCGCGATGAGGCCGGTGCGCGCGTCGACGCTGCTCCTCGTGGCGGTCAGCGCCGCGGTCGTGGGCTGGGTGGTGCTCGGCGCGATCGACCGCAGCGACCTCGGCCCGCTGCGGGTGCCGTGGACGGCGCCGGCCGGCCTCGTGGTCCTGGCCGCGGCGGTGCTCGGCTCGGGGTGGCCCGTGCGGCGCTGGAACCGCGGCGACCGCTCCCGGCCGCTGGACCCGCTGCGCGCCGCGCGGACCCTCGTCCTGGCCCGGGCGACGAGCGTCGCGGGGGCGGCCCTCGTGGGGGCCTACGCGGCGGTCGTGCTCCTGCTCGTGCCGACCGCGGACATCGAGCCGCGCCGCGAGCGGCTGCTGCTGGCCCTGGTCGCCGCCGTGGCCGCCGCCGCGCTGTCCGTGGCCGGGGTCGTCGTCGAGCGCTGGTGCCGCCTGCCCCCGGACGACCGCGACGAGGGGCAGGACCCGGGCTCGGGCGCCGTGGAGGCCCGGGAGCGCTGAGCCGCGGGCTCAGCGCTGGGGGACACGACCTGGATCACCAGACACATCGGGTGGGGTCACCGCGGCACGGTGCAGCGCGTGGTCTGTCCGAGCGGGGCGGTGCGGCTCTCCGCAGTGGTCGAGACCCGCGCGTCGCCGACCGTCGTCCTCCCGATCCGCTCGGTGGGTCGCGCCGAGGGCCGGCCCTTGTGGGTGTTCCCGGTAGACGCCCCATCACCGGGCAGTCCTGCGGGCGGGTCATCTGGGACTGGCTGCTGAGCGTGGCCGCCATCGTCGGTCGGTGGCCGAGGCGTGCTCCGCAAGAGGGTCCTCGACCGACGATCGCGGCAGCGGCAGGGTGTGCCCATGACCCGTGCGCGGCGTTCCTGGTTCGAGCCTCCCCGCTGGTGGCTGCGCTGGGCGCTGATGGCGCTGTTCATCTTCGCCGCGACGTGGGCGAGCACGGCGGCCCTAGGGGACGACCCCAGCGAGGACCTCGCGTCCAGGGCAGTGTTCGCTGCGGTCTTGGGCGCCTGCACGCTCGTCGGGGCGCGCCGCGACCACCGGGCCTGGCGGGAGCTGCAGGAGGACGTCCCCGGTGAGCAAGAGGAGCTGCTGGCGGCTGAGCGACTGGTGCGTCAGGGCCTGCCCCCGGCTTCTGAGGGTCAGCGGCGCCTGGCGCTGCGGATCGCCCACCTTCGATGGCGTGAGATGGGCGGCTACTGGACGCCCGGGCTGCTGGCCGTCATGACCGCGACGCTGATCGTGCTGACGGCGGTGTCCTCGCTGTGGTGGCTGCCGCTGGCTATCGCGGCGGGCGCGAGCGCTGCAGTGACGTACTCCTTGAACTCCCGGCTCGCACGGCGCCGCGTCAAACTGGAGGCCGTTGCTGTCGCCTGACCACCTCGAGCTGCCCGTTATGGCGTCCCCGTGTCGCTCGGGGATCCCCTGCCTGAGGCAGCCCGCAGAGCGATCGGTTGTGAGGCGCCAACCAGTCGCAGTCCTCGGTCAGTGAGGTGATCCCGCTGCACCACCGGCGGCCGCGGTAGCCCCATCGCAGGAGGACTCTCCCGGCGCGACCAGGACGTCATCCGGGTGCCACACCTCGACCTGGCCTGAGCTGGTGCGCCGGCCGAGCAGGCAGTCCCGCCGCGGATCCGGAACGAAGACGCCTACTCCGATGGCGCCGTCAGCCTCGGTGACGGTGACGGAACCGCGCTGGTCCACTAGCCCCGCAACCGCGGCCCGCACCTGGTCGACGTCGGGGTCGGTGCCGTCGGAGTTGGCGCTCAGGGCCTGGCCCAACACCTGCTCAGCGTCGGGAGCGATGGTCGCAGGATCGACGCGCTCGGGCAGCAGCTGGGCCGGCCGGTCGTCGCAGTCGGTGCGGTGGGGAGCGTGGTCCTCCACCCCCCACGGACGGACGACGTAGCGGTAGCAGTGCTGCTCCGCCGCGCCCTCAGCGACGATGACGCCGCTGGGGATCAGGCGCACCTCGATCCGCGCGCCGTCTGAGTCCCCGGTGGCGCCCTCGGCGCTCAGGAGTTCCAGCTCATCAGCCCAGGCCATGGACGGGGAGTCAACGCTCACCAGCTCGGCGACCATCGCGTCGGCCTCGTGGTGGTCGCGGACACGGTCGAGGTCCTCGGTGAGTTCCCACGCCAGCACATCGGCCTGCTCCTGCTCGGTGACGGGCATCGCCGGCCGCTCGAAGGACCCGCCGCCCACACCTGCGCATCCACTCGTGACAGCCAGGCCTGGGAGCATCAGGACGAGAGCGAGCTGGCGACGGCGCACACGGCACTCTGACAGCCCCAGTGGCTCAGCGTCACGCAGCAGCTTCCGTGTCGCCTGGCGGGATCCTCACCTGCGACGGCGCGGGCGAGCACACGGCCGCTGACCGAGGCAGAGGTCCTCCGCTTGGGTACCTTCGAGGACCTCCGGCGTCGCGTGCACTCATCGCACCGGGTCAGGCCACACTGGAGCCCGGTGGCCCAGGAGCAGTGCCGCCGCACTCGGAGGTCGACGATGCGATCCCTGTTCTTCAGTCACCGCTGGGTGCGTCGACGGAGCACCCCGTCCGCGGCAGCGGTCCTGGCCGCTGGGGTGGTGCTGGTCAGCGTGACGGCCTGCGCCGGTGGCGCGTCGTCGCCACCGGCGTCCTCGGCCGCGCCTCCCAGCGATCGCCCCCCGGCCTTCGCGAACCCCGGCGCTGCATCGGCTCCCACGGACGCACCCACGCCGGCGAGCCCGTCGGCCTCGCCGGGAACAGCCCCTGACGCACTTGAGGTTCCGGTCGGCGCGGTGGCCACCACTCCCAGCGGTGACTACGCCGGAGTACCGCAGGGCACCGCCGTCGCCTACGCCATCCCCGACGTCACCTCACTCGCGTCGGCCCTGCCGGCCGACTACGCGTCGACCTTGGACCTGGGCCAGTACCGCCTGCAGCCGGTCGTCCCCGGCCAGGCCTGCTCGAGCAGGGCGCCGTTCAACATCGCCGGCCGGCAGTGGTCCTGGGCCTCCGAGCGAGGACGAGGGCAGGACGCGGTCACCCTGGTGGTCACCGGCTGGCGCACCGGGCGCGGAGCGGCAGCCTTCGATGACGTCGTCCAGGACGCTGGCATCTGCCGCTTCATGGACGACGTCCTCCCCGTACCGCTGAGCGTCCCTCGCGCACAGCAGACGTGGGCAGCGACCACCACGACGTCCACGGGACTGCAGGAGACCTACGGCGCAGCCCGGGTCGGGGACCTCCTCGTCGGCGTGGAGGTCAGCGGCTCAACGGCTCAGGCGCAGGACCTGGCCGCTGGCGTCCTACGAGCGGTCACCGATGAGCTGATCGCCAGCGGCCTGCCAGCCGCAGGGACCGCCTGAAGGCAGACCTGACTCGACTTGTCAGTGAATCGCCATTTGAGGATCCCAGGCTGGTGATCCGGTGCGGCATCCTGATGGCTGGGGCGCCGGACCGCCCCGTCCGATACGCGGTGGTTCCGCGCTCGAGCGGTGCACCGACGTGATCAGGGTGCGCGGTCGAGCGACCGGTCATCAGCGCGGACGTGGAGGGAACACGTGGCCACGACGAGAGGGCGGTCCACTACCAGCGCAACCGAGCGCGCCCAGCCGGCAGGCGTTCGCGCGGCCCGGGTGCTCATGGGGGTGGCTGCGGTCGCTGCAGGATCGGCCGCGGTCTTCGCGGTCGCGGACCTCGGAGCAGAGACCTCGGCCACGGTGGTGGTCGAGACGTGGCGCGCCTACGGGCTGGTGGTCTTCGCGGGACTGTTCGCCCTCCTGGCGTGGAACCCGCTGGGCTACCGCGGCCTGTGGGAGCTCGTGATCGCCCACAAGGTCGCCCTCATCGTCACTGCACTCCTCCTCGGCTCCGAGGCCTCAGGTGCGGGAGAGGTCATCGTCTGGGACGGCGCCCTGTCCGTACTCCTGCTGGTGGCTTACCTCACCTGCCGGGGGTGGCGGTCGTGGCGCAGGCCACTCGCTGGACGCACCACGCCGCCATCCCCGTGATGGATCCCCTGCCGGAGGCAGCCCGCACAACGATCCTCGTACGGGAACGGTTGGGGGCCAGCCCATAGCGCTCGCGCGCGCCGCGGCCTCCAGCAGCCGGCCGCCGAGCACCATCCGTCGCGCGACGAGGGTGCCGCGCTGGTGCAGCACTCGGGCCCACCCCGCCGACCTGCGGGCCGATCGGCGTGGTCCGACCGGTACGACGAGGCTCGCGGGTCAGCGGCGGCCCTCTGGTGGCGACCGCGGCCGGCTCAGCCGCGGGGGAGCGGCTCCGGGTCGTGGACGGGAGCGGTGCGCCGCAGCGCGGCGTACACCGCGTCCGGGGTGAGGACGCCGACGTAGCGGTCGCGCTCGAGCACCGGCAGCCAGCCGGCGTCGTGCTGGACGATCACCGCGAGGCCCGAGCGCAGGGAGTCGCCCACCTGCACGGTGTCGTCGAAGCGGCGCACCCGGCTGGCCACGACGCCGCCCGCCCCGGCGAGGGAGCGGGCGGACACCCAGCCGTGCAGGTGCCCCTCGCGGTCCAGCACCACGGCGTACGGCTCGGGGGCGCCGGCCAGGGCGGCGCGCGCGGTCGTGGCGAGGTCCTCCATGAGCACCGTGACCGGGTGCACGAGGTCCTGCGCCTCGATGGGCGTGACGGCCAGGCGCCGCAGGCCGCGGTCGGAGCCGGCGAAGTCGGCCACGAAGTCGTTCGCCGGCGCGCCCAGCACCGTGGCGGGGTCGGCGAGCTGCTCCAGCACGCCGCCCTCGCTGAGCACCGCGATCCGGTCGGCGAGGCGCACCGCCTCCTCGATGTCGTGGGTGACGAAGAGGACGGTCTTGCGCAGCTCGCCCTGGATCCGGCGGAACTCCGCCTGCAGGCGGTCGCGGGCCACCGGGTCCACCGCGCCGAACGGCTCGTCCATGAGGAGCACCGGCGGGTCGGCGGCCAGGGCCCGCGCCACGCCCACGCGCTGGCGCTGGCCACCGGAGAGCTCGTGCGGGTAGCGCCCGGCGTACGTGGCCGGGTCCAGGCCGACGAGCTCGAGCAGCTCCGCGGTGCGCGCGCGGGTGCGCGAGCGGCCCCAGCCCAGCAGGCCCGGCACGGTCCCCACGTTCGCGGCCACCGTCTGGTGGGGGAACAGGCCGACCTGCTGGATGACGTAGCCGATGCCGCGGCGCAGGCGCACGGCGTCGGCGCGGGTGACGTCCTGACCGTCGATGCTCACGGTGCCCGTGGTCGGCTCGACCAGCCGGTTGACCATCCGCAGGATCGTCGACTTGCCGCACCCCGAGGGCCCGACGAGCGCGACGAGCTCGCCGGGGCGCACGGCGAGGTCCAGCTCGCGCACCGCGACGGTGCCGTCCGGGTAGCGCTTCGAGACTCCGCTCAGCCGGATCATCGCCTCGCGAGTACCGTCCGGGCCGTGGGCCCCTCCGACACCATCCCGGTCGTCCACCGTGCCGTTCACAGCGCCACCGTCGCGGACAACTGCCTCGTGCGCAACGACTGGGTGTGCCCGCTGTACTGGCAGACCCGCTCCGACCAGCTGGTCGAGGCCCTGCGCGAGCACCTCGTGCTGACGCTCTCGGCGCTCGCGCTCGGCGTCCTGCTGGCCCTGCCGCTGGCGCTGGTGGCCCACCGGCTGCGCCGGACCCGCGGCCCCGCCCTGGCGGTCACGACGGTGATCTACACGATCCCCTCGCTGGCCCTGTTCTTCCTCCTCGTGCCGATGCTGGGGCTGACCGCGGCCACGGTGGTCACCGGCCTGGCGCTGTACTCGCTGACCATCCTGCTGCGCAACGTCCTGGCCGGGCTGGACGCCGTCGACCCCGAGGTGCGCGAGGCCGCCGCCGGGATGGGCTACGGCCGGCTGCGGATGCTGTGGTCGGTCGAGGCGCCGCTGGCCCTGCCCGCGGCGATGGCCGGCCTGCGGGTGGCCGCGGTGTCGACGGTGGCCCTGGCCACGGTCGGCACCGTCGTCGGCCACGGAGGGCTGGGCGACCTCATCTCCCGCGGCCAGCGGGCCAACTTCCACGCGGAGGTCCTCACGGCGTCCGCGCTGTGCGTGGCGCTGGCCGTCGCCCTCGACCTGCTGCTGCTCGCGGTCCAGCGGGTGGCCACCCCCTGGCGGAGGCGCTGATGGACTGGCTGGTCGGTGTGGGGGAGTGGTTCGCGGACCCGGCGAACTGGCGCGGGTCGGGCGGCGTCCCGGCCCTGCTGGCGCAGCACCTGGCGTTCACGGCGGCGGCCGTGGGGCTGGCCTGCCTGCTCGCGCTGCCGCTGGGCCTGTGGCTGGGCCACACCGGTCGCGGGGACGTGCTGGCGGTCCAGGTCGCCAACGCCGGCCGAGCCGTCCCGGTCTACGCGCTGCTCGTCGTCCTCGTCCTGGCCCTGGGCCGCACCCCGCAGGTGGCGCTGCTGGCGTTCACCGCGTTCGCCGTGCCGCCCGTGCTGACGAACACCGTCCTGGGCGTCCGCGAGGTCGACCGCGGCGTGGTCGAGGCCGCCCGCGGGACCGGCATGAGCGGCTGGCAGGTGCTGCTGCGGGTGGAGCTGCCGCTGGCCGCGCCGCTGGTCGTGGCGGGGGTCCGCTCGGCGGCGGTGCAGGTGGTGGCCACGGTCTCGATCGCCGCGCTGGTCGCCTTCGGCGGCCTGGGCACGATCATCGTCCGCGCGACCGGGGGGACGGGGGGGCTGGACCTGCCCGAGGTGGTCGCCGGGTCGCTGCTCGTGGCCGCCCTGGCCCTCGTCGTCGACGCCGCCGGAGCGCTGCTGTCCCGGTGGGCCGACCCGCTCGGGCGCTCCCGGCGCCGGGGCCGGCGCTCTATCGTGACGACATCGTGATCCACCCCGCCGCACCGCACGGGGCGGCGGCGGTGTTGCATCGGGTGATCGCACCACCCCAGGACGCGCCCGCCCCCCGGCGGGCGCGTCCTCGCGGACGCTGACCGGCGTCCGCGAGGCACGCGCGGCCGGAGCGGCCGCGAGACGCAGAAGGCGGCACGCATGACCCGCACTCCCCGCACGCTCCTGCTGGCCGGCATCGCCGGTCTCGCCCTCGTCCTGTCCTCCTGCGCCGCGGACGACGTCGCCGCCGGTGGTGGCGACGGCGCCAGCGAGAGCCCGAGCGCGAGCGCGGAGACGATCGTCGTCGGCGGAGCGAACTTCACCGAGATGGCGATCATGCAGGCGATGTACGTGGAGCTGCTCCAGGACGCCGGCTACGAGACCGAGACGGTCTCGGTCGACAACCGCGAGCTGTACTTCGACGCGCTCGCCAGCGGCGAGATCGACGTCGTGCCCGAGTACGCGGCCACCCTGGCGGAGTTCCTCAACCTCCAGGCCAACGGCGAGGGAGCAGCCCCGATCGCCACGAGCGACGCCGCGGCCACCGTGGCCGCCGCGCGCCCGCTGGCGGAGGCCCGCGGGGTCGAGCTGCTCGAGCCCACGCAGGCGGCCAACCAGAACGCCTTCGCGGTCACCGAGCGGTTCGCCGAGGAGAACGGGCTCACCACCCTGAGCGACCTCGCGACGCGGGGGCTGCCGGTGGCCCTGGCCGCCCCGCCCGAGTGCGCCACCCGCCCGTTCTGCCAGCCCGGGCTGGAGGCCACCTACGGCCTGAGCATCTCCTCGCTGCTGCCGCTGGGGTTCTCGACGCCGGAGACCAAGGCCGCGGTGCAGGCCGGCCAGGCCCAGCTGGGCCTGGTGGGGACCACCGACGGCACGCTGGGCCAGTTCCAGCTGGTCATCCTCGAGGACGACAAGCACCTGCAGCTCGCCGACAACCTCGTGCCCGCCGTGGCCGCCGACACCGCGCAGGACACGGCCCTGACCGAGAAGCTGAACAGCCTCGCCGAGGTGCTGACCACCGAGGACCTCGCGATCCTCAACGGGCAGGTCGACAGCGAGCGCCTCCTGGCCGAGGACGTCGCGCACAACTACCTGCTCGACCACGACCTCATCGGCTGACCGGGGCGCCGGCGGGTGGCGCGCCGGCGTGTGACTCGTGTGACTCGTGTGACTGGTGTGACTGGCGTGACTGGAGCGATCGGAAGTGACGCACGGCGTGTCGTGGTGCTAGCGGTGCTGGCGGGGTCGTAGTGTTCACGTCATGACCTCCACCAGCGCCCGCCACCGCGCTCCCGCCGCTCGCCTGTCCTGGGTCCCCCGCGCCCTGCTGTCCGTGGCCACCGTCCCCGTGGGCGCGCTGGCCGGGTGCGCGCTCCTGGCGGCGTCCTCCTCCACGGCCCAGCCCGAGCTGGGGCTGGCGGGGCTGGCCG
>NZ_JBZYWI010000126.1:0-9282 GCF_058932755.1 Quadrisphaera sp. DVD1 | reverse complement strand
TAGATTTGGTTGAGCGTCTCGTGGGCTTGGAGATGTGTATAGGGGGTGGTTTTAGCCAGGCCCGCACGAGCGGCGAGGACGCCGGCACGCCGCCGTGGGCGGCCGACCACCGGCGCCGGTGCTCCTCGGCGAGCCCTCCCGTCCCCTCCACGGGGTACAGCGTGCTGGGTGGTCACGGCCCGGGACCAGCCCGGGGGCGCCTGTCCAGCCGGTGTGCCCTGGCCCACATCCGGCCTCCTCGGGCGGGCTCCCGGGCGGGCCTGCTGCATAGGCTCCCTCCGTGACCCCCTCCTCCGTGCTGGACGCCGACCGGTTGCGAGCTCGCGTCCAGCAGGCGCTGGACGACGTCCTGGCCCGCCAGACCACCGTGCTGACCGAGGTCGACCCCGACTGCGCCCCCCTCGTCGAGTCGGTCTCGCGCCTGGTCGCCGGCGGCAAGCGGCTGCGCCCGGCGTTCTGCTACTGGGGCTGGCGGGGCGCGGGCGGAGGCACCGGCACCGGTGCGGACGACGAGAGCGACGCGGTCGTGCGCGCGGCCGCCGCCCTGGAGCTCTTCCAGGCGGCCGCGCTGATCCACGACGACGTCATGGACGCCTCCGACACCCGTCGCGGGATGCCCGCGGTGCACCGCCAGTTCGCCGCCCTGCACCGCGGCAGCGGGTGGGTGGGCGACGCCGAGCACTTCGGGGCCGCGGGAGCCATCCTCGCCGGCGACCTGTGCCTGTCGTGGAGCGACGAGGTGCTCAACGGCGCCGGGCTGGCGCAGGACGCGCTGCAGCGCGCCAAGGGCGTCTTCGACCGGATGCGCACGCAGCTCATGGGCGGGCAGTACCTCGACATGCTCGCCCAGGCGATGCCGGTGGTCGCCGGGGCCCGCAGCGAGGGCCCCGGCGCCACCGACGGGGCGACGGGGTGCGAGCACCGCGGCGAGACCGACGAGGCCCTCGCCCGGGCGCTGCGGGTGATCTGCTTCAAGAGCGCCAAGTACACCGTCGAGCACCCCCTGCTCCTGGGCGCGGCCCTGGCGGGCGCGCGCCCGGAGCTCGTCGCCGCGTACTCGGCCTACGGCCTGCCGCTGGGCGAGGCCTTCCAGCTGCGCGACGACGTCCTGGGCGTCTTCGGCGACCCGGCGCAGACCGGGAAGCCGGCCGGCGACGACCTGCGCGAGGGCAAGCGGACCGTGCTGGTGGCGCTGGCCCTGCAGCGGGCCACGCCCGCCCAGGCGGACGCCGTGCGGCGGCTGCTCGGCGACCCCGGGATCGGCGAGGCCGGCGTGGCGACGCTGCGCGAGGTCGTGGTCGACACCGGCGCGCTCGACCGCGTCGAGGCGATGATCGACGACGGGGTGCGGCGCAGCCGCGAGGCGCTGGCGGCGGCGCCGGTGGAGGAGTCGGCCCGCGCCGCCCTGGAGGGCCTCGTCGAGGCCGCCACCGCGAGGGCCGCATGAGCGCGCTCCTCGGCGCCGGCGCCGGCGTGGCCCTGCGCCGCACCGTCGACAGCCTCGTCCCCGGCCGCACCCGCACGGTGACCGGCCCCACCGACCACGTCGTGGTCGTCGGTGCCGGGCTGGCCGGGCTCTCGGCCGCGATGCGCCTGGCGGGGGCCGGCCGGTCGGTGACGGTCCTGGAGCGCGAGGACCACCCCGGCGGGCGCGCCGGGCGGATCACCACGCCGGTCCCCGGCGGGGAGTACCGCTTCGACACCGGCCCGACGGTGCTGACCATGCCCGACCTCGTGGCGGACTGCTTCGACGCGCTCGGCGAGGACATGGCCGACTGGCTCACCCTCGAGCCGGTCGACCCGCTCTACCGGGCGAAGTACGCCGACGGCTCCACCCTCGACGTCCACGCCGACCCCGACGCGATGGCCGAGGAGATCGCCCGCGTCTGCGGGCCGGCCGAGGCCGACGGCTACCGGCGCTTCGTCGACTTCGTCTCCAAGCTCTACCGGTACGAGATGAAGACGTTCATCGACCGCAACATCGACACCCCCCTGGACCTGCTCAGCCCCGACCTGGTCAAGCTCGTCGCGGCCGGCGGCTTCGGCAAGCTGGCCCCGGCCGTGGAGCGCTACCTGGAGGACGAGCGCACCCAGCGGGTGTTCTCCTTCCAGGCCCTCTACGCCGGGGTCTCCCCCTACGACGCCCTGGCCATCTACGCCGTCATCGCCTACATGGACTCCGTGGCCGGGGTGTTCTTCCCCAGGGGCGGCATCCAGGCGGTGCCCGAGGCGATGGCGGCCGCGGCGGCGAAGCACGGCGTGCAGTTCCGCTACGGCACGACGGTGACCGCGGTCGAGCACTCCGGCGGCCGCGCCACCGCGGTCCTGACCTCCGAGGGCGAGCGGGTGGCGTGCGACGTCGTCGTGCTCAACCCCGACCTGCCGGTCGCGTACGCCGAGCTGCTCGGCGAGCGGCACCGGCGGCCGGTGCCGCTGACCTTCTCCCCCAGCTGCTACCTGCTGCTGGCCGGCTCCAGCACCGACTACGCCGACCAGGCCCACCACACGATCCTCTTCGGGAAGGCGTGGAAGGAGGTGTTCGCCGAGCTCACCGGGGGCCGGCTCATGAGCGACCCGAGCGTGCTCGTCTCGGCGCCCACCGTCTCCGACCCCTCGCTGGCCCCGCCGGGCAAGCACGTCTACTACGTGCTCTTCCCCACCCCGAGCCTGTCGGCGGGCGCGGCGCACGGCGTGGACTGGTCGCGGATCGGCCCGCAGTACCGCGAGCACGTGATGACCACGCTGGAGCGGCGCGGCTACCCCGGCTTCGCGGACGGCATCGAGGTCGAGCACGTCACGACCCCGCAGGACTGGCTCGAGCGCGGCATGGCCGACGGCGCCCCGTTCGCCTCCTCGCACACCTTCGGCCAGACCGGCCCGTTCCGGCCCGGCAACCTGTGGGGCGAGAACGTCGTCTTCACCGGCTCGGGCACCCAGCCGGGCGTGGGCGTGCCGATGGTGCTGGTCTCCGGGCGCCTGGCGGCCGAGCGGGTGACCGGCCGCGACCGCGCCTACCGCTCGCGGGCGTGGCGGTGAGGGCCCGGACGCCGGTGCGCCGGCGTCCGCCGGGCAGCGCCAGCCTGGACGCGGCGGGGATCACCGACCCGCAGCTGCGCGACGACCTGCTGGCCTGCCGCGCGCTGCACGCCGAGCACGGCCGCACCTACTTCCTGGCGACCGCCCTGCTGCCGCCGGCCAAGCGGCCCTGGGTGTGGGCGCTCTACGGCTTCGCGCGCTACGCCGACGAGTTCGTCGACTCCCTCACCACCCCCGACCCCGCGGCGCTCGTCGCGTGGGGCGACGCGTTCCGGGCGGCGCTGGACGGCGACCGGGCGCCCGACGAGTCCGGGCCGGTGGGCCGGGCGATGCTCGCCACGGTGCGGCGCTGGGACCTGCCGGTCGAGACGGTCGACGCCTTCCTGGCCTCGATGCGCCAGGACATCACCGAGACCGGGTACGCCACCTACGCCGACCTCGAGGAGTACATGTACGGGTCGGCGTCGGTGATCGGCCTGCAGATGCTGCCGGTGCTCGAGCCGCTGCCCGGCGCCGAGGCCGAGGCCGCCGTGCGGGCGCGCCTGCTCGGCGAGGCCTTCCAGATGTCGAACTTCATCCGCGACGTCGGCGAGGACCTCGACCGCGGGCGCGTGTACCTGCCGCAGGAGGACCTCGACGCGCACGGCGTCACCCGCGCCGCCCTGCAGCACGGGCGGCGCACCGGCGAGCTGCTGCCGGGCGTGGAGGACCTGCTGCGCAGCGAGGTCGCCCGCACCCGCGAGCTGTACCGGCGCGCGGAGCCGGGCATCGACCTGCTCCACCCGACCAGCCGCGACTCCATCCGCTGCGCCTTCGAGCTCTACGGCGGCATCCTCGGCGCGGTGGAGCAGGCGCGCTACCACGTGCTGCACCAGCGCGTCTCGGTGCCGCTGCCCCGCCGCCTCGCGGTGGCCGGGCCCGCGCTCGTGCGCGCTCGGGCGGCACGGCGCGAGCAGCGCCGCTGGCGCGCGCCGGCCTAGTAGCCCAGCACCTGCGCGGCGCGGCGGACCGGGGCGATCCGGTTGTCGCGCAGCGCGGCGATGGGCGTCGTGCCCAGCGCGGGCTCGGGCGAGAACAGCCACCGCAGGGCCTCGACGTCGGAGAAGCGGGCGTCGGCCAGCACGGTCAGCGTGCCCGGCAGGCTCACCAGCGGCTCGGGGTCGACGAGCGCCCGCGGCACCCGCAGCACCCGGGGCGTGCCGTGCCGGACGCCCAGGAGCATCCGGTCGTCGAACATCCGGCGCACCGCCAGGACGTCGGTGCCGAGCAGGTCGGCGATGTCCGGCACGGTGAGCCACTGGTCCTCGCCCCCGACCAGCCGCGCCAGCTCTTCCAGGTCCTCGCGCACGTCGGCCACGGGAGGAGCCTGCCACGTCGGCTCAAGGAGCGGGCCGGACGGGTCGACAGACCCTGCGACGCCGACACACGCCACGACGACGCAGGAGCCTCCGCATGCCTTCCGCCCGCACCGCCCGCACCGCCCCCGCCCGCACCGCCGCCCGGCCGGCGGGCCGTTCCCGCGGCCTCGGGCTGCCCCTGGGCGTCGCAGCGGTGCTCGGTGCTGGCGTGGTGCCGGTGCTGGTGGCGCCACCGGCGGCCGCCGAGACGCTCACCGTCCGCTCCGGCGACACCCTCAGCGCCCTGGCCGGCCGCCACGGCACGACCGTGAAGGCCCTCGTGGCGGCGAACGGCCTGCGCTCGGCCGACGCCATCCGCGCCGGCCAGCGCCTGACCCTGCCCGCCGCTGCGGCCCCCGCCTCCCCCGCGGCCGCGCCGGCGACGTCCACCACCTACACCGTGCGCTCCGGCGACACGCTCAGCCACATCGCCCAGCGCTCGGGCACGACCGTCGCCGCGATCGCCCGCGCCAGCGGGATCGCCGACCCCAGCCGGCTCCGGGTCGGCCAGAGGCTCACGATCCCCGGTGCCTCCGCGCCGGCTCCCGCGGCCGCCAGCGCCCCCCGCGGCACCGCGAGCGCCGGCGTCGTCGTCAGGGCGGGCGACACCGTGAGCGCCATCGCCGCCCGCGCCGGGCTGCCGGTGGCCGCCGTCCTCAGCGCCAACGGCCTGAGCAGCACCTCGATCATCCGGCCCGGCCAGGTGATCGCGCTGCCCGCGGGCGGCGCCGCGCCGGCGGCCGCCCCCGCTCCGGCCGCCGAGCCGATGGCCAGCACCTTCGCCGGGCGCACCTACGCCTCCGGCGTCACCTCCGCCGCCACGACGAACCGCGACACCCTGCGCGCCCGGGCGGTGCCGAGCGAGGAGGAGATGAAGGACCTCGTCGCCACCACGGCGGCCGCGATGGGCGTGGAGCCGGCGCTGGCCCTCGCGGTGGCGCACCAGGAGTCCGGCTTCGACATGCGGGCGGTCTCGCCCGCCAACGCCGTCGGCGTCATGCAGGTCATCCCCTCCTCGGGGCGGTGGGCCTCCCAGCTGGTCGGGCGCCCCCTGGACCTGCTCGACCCGCAGGACAACGTGGTCGCCGGCGTGGCGATCCTCGCCTCCCTGCGGCGCAGCGCCGCCGACCTGCCCACGGCCATCGCCGGCTACTACCAGGGCCTGGCCGGAGTCCGGAAGAACGGCATGTACCCGGACACCCGCCGCTACGTCGCGAACGTCCAGACCCTCATGTCGCGCTACTGAGCGGACCGGCAGGAGCGGCGGAACCGCCCGTGCAGCGGGCCCCGCGACCGTAGACTCGCGGCGTGGCCACCGCTGTGCAGGACCCGCTCGTGGGGCGGCTCGTGGACGGCCGGTACCAGGTCCGCTCCCGCATCGCCCGGGGCGGGATGGCGACGGTCTACCTGGCCACCGACACGCGCCTGGAGCGGGCCGTCGCGCTCAAGGTCATGCACCCGCACCTGGCCGACGACCCCACCTTCGTCGAGCGGTTCACCCGCGAGGCGCGCTCCGCGGCCCGGCTGTCGCACCCCGGCGTGGTGGCCGTGTTCGACCAGGGCGCCGGGGACGGCGCGGTGTACCTGGCGATGGAGCACGTCCCCGGCCGCACGCTGCGCGACGTCATCACCGCCCGGGGAGCGCTGCCGCTGCGCGAGGCGCTGTCGATGGCCGAGGCCGTGCTCGAGGCCCTGGCCGCCGCGCACGGCGCGGGCCTCGTCCACCGCGACGTCAAGCCCGAGAACGTCCTGGTCGGCGACGACGGGCGGCTGCGGGTGGCCGACTTCGGGCTGGCCCGGGCGGCCAGCACGACGACCGGCACCTCGGCGTCCACGCTGATCGGCACCGTCGGCTACCTCGCGCCCGAGCTGGTGCTCCACGGCACCGCCGACGCGCGCGCCGACGTCTACGCCGCCGGCGTGGTGCTCTTCGAGCTGCTCACCGGCCGCGCTCCCTTCACCGGCGGCGTGCCCGCGCAGATCGCCTTCCGGCACGTCCAGGAGGACGTGCCGGCGCCGTCGGGCCTGCGCCCCGACCTGCCCGCCGACGTCGACGACCTCGTGCTGTGGTCGACCTCGCGCGACCCCTCCCGGCGTCCCGCGGACGCCGGCCAGCTGCTCGCCGAGCTGCGCGACGTCCGCGACGGCCTGGCCGACGCCGACCTCGACCGCCCGCCGGTGACCGCGGGACCGGCCAGCGACGGCGAGACCCGGCGGGTCAGCCGCGAGCACGTGCTGGCGCTGCCCGTGGGCGAGGAGCTGGAGCGCGAGGTCGACGGCCTGACGCGCACGCGGGCCCTGAGCGGCCTGCACCGCGCGGCCGGCGGCGCGAGCGCGGCGGAGGGCGCCGAGGACGCCGAGCGGGGCTCCACCCGCACGCTCCCGCGGATCGCCGCCCGGGACGCCGACCGCGCTCCCGCCCCCGCGCGGCGCCGTCGCCGCCGGATCGTGCTCGCCGTCGTGGTCGCGCTCGTCCTGGCGCTCGCCGGAGCCGGCACCTGGGCCGTCCTCGACGGCCCGCTGGCCCGGGTGGAGGTGCCCCGCGTCGTCGGCGCCACGGCGGAGGAGGCCTCGTCCACCCTGGCGGCACGCGAGCTGGGCGTGGAGCTCCAGGAGGCCTTCGACGAGGAGGTGGAGGCCGGGCTCGTGGTCTCGACCTCCCCCGCGGTGGGCGCCAGCGTGCGCGAGGACAGCACCGTGACCCTCACCGTCTCGCGCGGGCCGCAGCTGTTCGCCGTCCCGAGCGTGGTCGGCGCCACCCGCGCCGAGGCGGAGGCCGCCCTGGCCGCCGCCTCCCTCGCCGTCGGGGCAGTGACCGAGACGCACTCCGAGGACGTCGAGGCGGGGCGGGTGCTCAGCCAGGGCACCGCTCCGGACGTGCAGGCGCGCGGCGGCACCGCGGTCGACCTGGTGGTCTCCCTGGGCCGTCAGCCGATCCCCGTGCCGGCCGTGGTCGGCCAGCCCCGCGCCCAGGCGGAGGCGGCGCTGCGCGACGCCGGCCTGGCCGTGGGCGCGGTGACCGCCGAGGCCAGCGAGTCCGTCCCCGAGGGCGCGGTCGTGCGCGCCGACCCCGCCGGCGGCACGCTGTTCCGCGGCGACCCGGTGGCCCTGGTCGTCTCCTCCGGTCCTCCCCTGGTGGACGTGCCGAGCGTCGTCGGGCAGCAGGTCGGCCCGGCCCAGCAGCAGCTGGAGGCCGCGGGGCTCCGGGTGGAGCTGCAGCGCGTCCTGGGGGGCTTCTTCGGCACCGTCCGGGCGCAGGACCCGCCCGCCGGGCAGGTCCGCAAGGGCTCCACCGTCACCCTCACCGTCGTCTGACCGGCGCCTGCCCCGCACGCGGGGCAGGATCGGGACCGTGGCGCACCTGCGATGCGACGTCTTCTCCGACGCCCTGGGCCTGAGCACCTCCCTCACCGTGCTGCTGCCCCAGCGCACGAGCACCCAGATCGGGATGACCGGCACGGTCGCCCAGGGCCCTCCTCCGGTGCTCTACCTCCTGCACGGGCTGAGCGACGACGACACCACCTGGGTGCGCCGGACCTCCGTCGAGCGCTACGCCGCCGGGCTCGGCCTGGCGGTGGTGATGCCGCAGGTGCACCGCAGCTTCTACACCGACGAGGCGCTGGGCGGGCGGTACTGGACGTTCCTGTCCGAGGAGCTCCCGGAGCTCGTCGGCTCGCTGTTCCGCGTCTCCGACCGGCGCGAGGACACGTTCGTGGCGGGCCTGTCGATGGGCGGCTACGGGGCGCTGAAGTGGGCGCTGCGCCAGCCCGAGCGGTTCGCCGCCGCGGCCAGCCTGTCCGGGGCGCTCGACGTGGCCGCGGTGGACCGCCGCTGGTCGCGCCCGGAGGACCCGCGGATGGGCGAGCGGATCTTCGGCGGCGGCGAGGTGGCCGGCACGCCCGACGACGTGCTGCACCTGCTCGCGCACACCGACCCCGGCAGCGCTCCGGCGCTCTACGTGGCGTGCGGCACGGAGGACGAGCTGCTCGGCGACAGCCGCGCGCTGCTGGCCGCCGCCGAGCGCGCGGGCGTGGCGGTCACCGCCGACCTCGGGCCCGGCGAGCACGAGTGGGGGTACTGGGACGCGCGCATCCAGGACGTGCTGGCGTGGCTCCCGCTGCGCGACCGCGCTGCGCCCACCACAGGTCACTGAGCGTCACCGCGGTGTCCTGGCCCGGTGGGGCGCCCGTGCTCACCGACGGGTGGGCTGCGGCGGGGACGCCTACTCTCCGGAAGGTGGCGGTCTCCTCCCTCGTGCTGCCGCCGCTGACCAGCTCGGTCCGCGCGGCCCGCACCTTCGCCCGCGAGCGCTGCGGCGCCGCCCGCGTCCCCCCGCGGACGTGCGAGCTGGTCGTCCTGCTCGTCAGCGAGCTGGTGACCAACGCCATCGTCCACGCCGGGAGCGAGACCCGGCTGGCGATCAGCACGAGCGGCTCCTCCGTGCGGGTCGAGGTGGGCGACGACAGCCCCGTGCACCCCCGGGTGCTCTCCCTCGGCCCCGCCGTCCCTCACGGGCGCGGCGTCGGGTTCGTGGACCGGCTCGCCACCACCTGGGGGGTGCGCGACGAGGCCGGCGGCAAGGTGGTCTGGTTCACCGTCGACGCCACCGCGACCGCTGGTGCCGCGGGCGCGACCCGCTGAGGGGTCAGCGGCCCCAGTGACCGGGCCGGGCGAGCGACTCGGGCAGGCGGGTGCGGGCGTCCCCGCGGGCGGCTCCCACCTGGAAGGGCGCCAGGTACAGGGCGCTGGAGAGGTCCGCGCCGGCGAGGTCGGCGCCGCGCAGGTCCGCGCCGATGAGGTCGGCGCCGCGCAGGTCCGCTCCCCGCAGGTCCGCCCCCACGAGCAGCGC